>JBDUBS010000584.1:0-6107 GCA_040003875.1 Acidimicrobiia bacterium
GACCGGGCCCGACGGTACCTACACCCTCGGGTCGCTCCCGGCGGCCGACGTCCGCGTGCGGTTCAGTCCGTGTGGCGGCGGTGCCTACATCGAGCAGTGGTACCACGACCAGCAGAGCTTCGACAGCTCGACGCCAGTCGTGCTCACCTCCGGAGAGGTCCGCACGGGCGTCGACGCCCAACTGCACACCGGCACGCAGGTGAGCGGAACCGTCACCGATCGCAACGGCGCGCCGATCCAGTACGTGAATGTGAACGTGAACCCCGACGGCAGTGGCCCCTCCGCGTCCGGCCAGACCGATGCCGACGGGCACTACACCACCGGCGCGCTCCCACCCGGGAACTATCGCGTGCAGTTCCAGGTCTCGGGCGGCTACGCCCCACAGTTCTGGAACGATCAGCCGTCGTGGAACAACGCCGACCTGCTCCCGATTCCGCCCGGTGGCGCGCCGATCGGCGGAATCAACGCCGCGCTCGACACCGCGGCCAGCATCTCAGGGCACGTGACTTCGCCGGATGGCCACGACGCGGGCAACGTGTGTGTGGTCGCCAACATCGGCGCACCTCGCGGATTCGACTGGGTCGGGAGCACGACGACGGCCGCCGATGGCACCTACACGCTCTCGGGTCTGCCGCCCGGGGCGATCAAGGTCCAGTTCGTCGATTGCAACTCCGTCGGGCCGTATCTGGAGCAGTGGTGGAACGGCCAGACCGATCCGTCGTCGGCCGACGATGTCGCGCTGACGCCCGGCCAGGCCCGGACGGGTATCGACGCCCATCTCGTGGCTGCGGCGCAGATCCGGGGCACGGTGACGAACGGCTCGGGGCAGCCGCGCTCGGGCATATGCGCGCAGGCCACGACGGCGACGTTCGTCGGCGGCTTGGCGACGACCGACGCGCAGGGCCACTACGCGATCACGCTCGCGCGGGCCGGCGACTATCGGGTGCAGTTCGTCGACTGCAACCAGACGCCGACGTATGCGGGACAGTGGTGGCACGGGCAGTCCAGTCCAGCGACGGCAGCGGTCGTGATGGTCGGCACCGGCCAGGTCGTCAGCGGGATCGACGCCGTTCTCGTACCCGGCGCGGTCGGCTCGATCTCGGGCAAGGTGACCGCGGCGCGCGGCGTCGGCATGCCGACCGCCTGTGTGATCGCCTACCTGCCGACACAGTTCGCAGTCTTCGGTGCGGTGCAGCCTGACGGGTCGTACGAGATCCCGAACGTTCCGTCGGGGACCTACGCGATCGCGTTCCTCGGCTGCGATGGTGGTGAGCCGCAGGGCATCGTGGCGGACCCGGTCGTTCCGGGCGTGACCTACCCCGGAGCCTGGTGGCACGACGTGCCACTCGACATCACCGGCACGAGCAACGGTGGGCCTGATCCGATCGCCCAGGGCGCGAACCTCGTGACCGTCAACCCGGGTGCACACCTCACCGGCATCGACAACTGCTTCGGGTGTGGCGCGATCACGATCGACTCGATCACTCCGGGCGCGGACGACCTCACGGTCGCGTTCGGCACGCCGATCCTCTCGGCGCACCTGGCCGCCCAGGCGAGGCGGTCGGCCTTGGCTGCCGGCGTCGATGCCGCGTACACGCTGAGCTGTTCGTCTGGTTCGGGTGAGGCCGCCCACACCGCGACCGGATCCGAGAAAGAGCTGACGGTCACCGGCCTCACCGCCGGCGCGACCTACGGCTGCGGACTCATCGCCGAGGTGGACGGAACCCTGGTCGCAACGTCGGTCGACTTCAGCGCCGTGATTCCCCGCGACGCCAGCGACTCGGGCTCGAGCGGGTCAGGGCGCGGTGGTTCGGACGAACCCAGTCGCTTCATGGCGACGACCGGTGTGACCTCGAGCCTCCCGGCTGCCCGTATGGGCGTGTTGTTCGTCCTGATCGGGCTGGTACTGATCGGCGCCACGCGGCGGTCGTCTCGCACGGCGGCCGAGACACCGTGAACCGTGGTCAAGGTGTGACGCCGCCGGCGAATTTCAGAGTCCCAGGGCCAATCGGGTGATGCGGTCCTTGATCGACGTCGGCGTGAAGGTTTCGAACAGGTTGAGGGCCTGGGCGTCGATCCCGACCAGGTAGCGGGCTCGTGGATTGCCCTCGGCGACGTCGAGGATGACGGCCGCGCAATGCGTCGCCTCGCCCATGAGTGGCTCCCACAACCTGGTGGTGGCGAGGGTGCGGCTGTAGTTCGGGTCGAATCGGGAACCGGCACGCTTCTCGACCTCGCGCTCGGTCTCCTCCCAGATCCCGGTACGGAACCCACCGGGCTCGATGAGCACGACCTTGATCCCGTCGCGCGCGAGTTCCATCCGCAGCGCATCCGAGACACCTTCCATCGCGTGCTTACACGCCTGATACCAACCGGTGAGCGGCGTGGTCGTCCGACCGTAGATGGACGACACGTTCACGATCCGACCCCAGCCGCGCTCGCGCATGTGTGGCACCGCGAGTCGGGCCAGGCGCATCGGTGCCAGCACCATCGTCTCGAAGGCGAACCGCACCTCGTCGTCGGTGACATCCTCGACTGCGCCCGTGATCGAGAACCCGGCGTTGTTGACCAGCGCGTCGGGACGGAACTCGTCGACGACCGCGGCACCGGTCTCCGCATCCGTGACGTCCAGGAGCGCGGTCTCGACCTCGACTCCGGCGGCCGCGGCCGCGGCTCTCACCACGTCCGCCTTCGGCTCGGACCGAACCGTCCCGACCGAACGATGACCGCGACGCGCCGCCTCGAGCACGGTCGCCAGGCCGATCCCCGAGTTCGCGCCCGTGGTCAGGACCGTCATCGGCCGCTTGCTCGCCCCCATGGGTTCCTCCTCGTCCGTGCACCCGTCGCCCACAGCATCGGCCACCGAGCCGCGTTGCGCTATTCGCGGCCGCCGTCGACGATCGCGGGATCGAAACCGGTGTGGTCGCGCAGGGCGTGTTCCGGTAGCCGGAGCGCGAGTACGACAGTCGCCACCGCGACCGGCAACCCCGCCAGGTAGACCGCAGGGATCGCTCGGGCGACCGCCGCGATCGAACTCGTCGCGCCCACCCGGTCCTGATACACGGCGCTCAACACCGCCGCGCCGAGAGTGACGCCGAGCATCCGGCTCAGAAGCGCAGTCGAGGTGGCGACGCCGAGATCCCGTTGATCCACACCGTTCTGCAACGCGAGGAGCGACGTCTGCATGATGAAGCCCATCCCACTGCCGAGCACGGCACCGAACCCCGCTGCGACCCACACCGAGGTGTCCCGGCTGAGCGTGGCGAGGAGTCCGGTCCCCACCACCGCGAGCGCCGATCCGATGATGGGCCAGACGCGGTACCGACCACTCGCCTCCACTCGGCGGCCGGCGACCAGCGTCGTGAACGCGGTCGTGAACATGAATGGGATCAACAAGAGACCCGACTTCGTCGCGCTCACCCCGGCAACCTGCTGGAGGAATACCGGGAGGAAATAGATCCCCGACGCGAACAGTGCGCCGCTCGTGACGTTGATGAGGCTGGCGATCCGTACGACCGGTGCGGCGAACATCCGCAGCGGGAGCACGGGCTCCGAGGCACTCCGTTCACGCATGACCAACAAGCCCGCGCTGACTGCGGCGATCACGAAGAGCCCGACGATCTCAACCGACGTCCAACGCACCTCGCGTCCACCGATGCTCGCGGCGACGACCACGGCGGTGAGCGACACGGTGAGCAGGACCGCGCCGACGTAGTCGATCGCGTGCGCGACGCGCCGGTAGGGAACGTGCAACTTGTCGAAGACGATGAACGCGCTGGCCGCGGCGATCGGGAGGTTGACGTAGAACGCCCACCGCCAGCTCAGGTGGTCGACGAAGACCCCGCCGGTGAGCGGTCCGACGAGGCTCGCGATCGCGAAGAGGGCGCCCTGATAGCCCAGCCATCGCCCGAGCGAACGGGCGGGGACGACGTCGGCCACGATCGCCATCGCGAGCACCCCGAGCCCACCCGAACCGAGTCCCTGTACACACCGGAACGCGACGAGTTGTCCAAGGGTCTGCGCCGCACCGCAGAGCACCGAGCCGACCGTGAACAGGCCGAGCGAGAAGAGGAACACGCGCTTGCGACCGTAGAGGTCGCCGATCTTGCCGTAGATCGGCATCGTTGCGACCTGCGCGAGCAGATACCCGGTGATGATCCACGAGCGGGCCGATTCGTTCCCGAGGTCGCGACCGATCGTCGGGAGCGCGGTCGCCACGATCGTCCCGTCGAGTGTGCTCAGGATCATCCCGAGTTGGACGCCGACGAACACCATGAGGACGGTGCGAGACGATCGGCGTTCGGTCCCGGCGGCGATCCTGCACCGTATCCCGAAGGCAGTCGGCCAATACGAGGTTCGGCGCCTCGCTATTGGGCGGCGGACAGGCAGACGTTGCGTGCGTTGGTGCCCGCGTCGCCGACTGCCGTACGCGCCATTTCCGACGTGATGTCACGCTCGGGGATCTGGATGAGCAGCCCGATTTGCGGCGACCGCGCAATCTCCGACGCGAAGCAACTCGCCGCCGACGCCGGCCGACCCGCCTTGACGAACTCGGCCACCAATCCGCCTTCGATCTCGCTGTGGATGTCGAGCAGTACCCCCGATCGTACGATCGCGGCGTCGGGCGAGGTGAGCTTCGAACGGGCACCAGGATCACAACTGCGGAAGGTCACCGCGTTGCCGCGTCGGCCGACCGTGGCCATGCCCGGGGGCAGCGCACCCGCCCACCGGACGAAGTCGGTCGCCATCGCCCCGGCGCGTGATGGCCGCTCGGGCACCACGACACCACTGATGCAGGTACGACCGTCGGCTCGGAACTCCTGGATCCGGCCCCCGTTCCAGTTGAAGGCCGCGTCGAGCGCGGCGGCTGGATCGATGCGCGAGGCGAGCAGGAGATACAGGTCGTAAGCACCGAAGGTCTCAGATTTCCCCCGGGCCTTTTCGCCGTGCGCCAACCTCGGTGCGGCCACCGAACGCGGCTTCGACTCGGTGAGTGGCGCGCTCGGCTCGATGAACAACTCCTGGGTGAACACACCGTGGGTGAACGCGCGATCCACGTTGCGGTTGCCGCCGTCGGCGGCGAGGACCGTGAGGACCGGCGGTCCGTAGCGGTATGGCGCCGAGAACTGGAGCGTGAGGATCGCCGGGACATCCGAGGTCTCCCGTCCGGCTTGGTCGACCCCCTTGTCGTTCGCGGTCCGGTACGACGCGCGGTCGGCCGCACTCAACGTCTTCGCGTACTTCTTCTCGATCCGCACCGCGTCACCTTCGACCACCGCCCGCAGCGCGTCGGACGAACCCTCGGGATCACGCGCGACTCTGGCCTGGAGCGCGGGCAGGTCGAAATGCTGGTCCTGGAGGACGTGGGTCAGTTCGTGGGCCACCGTCACGCGATGCGCAGCGTCGAGCGGTCCGGTCCCGCGCACGACGATCTCCTTGGCGCTCGGTGAGTAGAACGCGAGCACCGACGACTGACGCTCCTTGCTGATCGCCTTGACGAGGTCGACCTCGCCACTGAGCAAACCGGCGGCGCGCAGGCTCGCGGTGATCCGGTCGGCCTTCTTCTTTGCGTTCGGCTTGCCGTTCGCGTCGACCGCAGTCACGCGCCGGAACGCCTTGTCGTCGAGGAAGCGCACCGGAACCGGATGGGTGAACCGCAGACCGCGCAGCGATTCGACCCGGGCCGGGAGGTCTCCCAGCCGAGCATCCCAATGATCAGGTCCCTCCGATCGTGAGAACCCTCCGATCGCGACCACCCCCGCGAGCAGGGCGACGACCACGACGACGACTCCCGCCGCGAGCCACCGCGAGTTCCGACGCGGAGGCGGAGTCCAGGGCATGGCCGCGGGGAGGAACTCGGCCCCGGTCGGTCCGAACCCCGGGCCCGAGACCGGCGGCACCGGCGGTGCGGCCGGTGTGCTCTCGTCTTCCACGTGCGTCCTCCCCTGCCAACCGGCGGGAGCCGCGGGTCGAGAGATGAGTATCGGTCGGATTCCGAAGCGTCCTGAGTCAGCAGCGGCGGCGGCGGGTGGCACATCCGTCGGAAGTGCGCAGAACGGGACAGTCATGCGCGGCGCGGCGCGGTCGGATCACCGTCCGAGCGCCGC
>JBDUBS010000103.1:0-1843 GCA_040003875.1 Acidimicrobiia bacterium
CTGGCGCGCTTCCTCGATGCGTGGCGTGGTGGCCGGGTCGCCACGATGACCTCGATTGTCGCCGGTCCGCACGCGGTCGTGGCGAAGACCTTCCGCCAGCAGTCGGACGCCCTGGGTGCATGGCCCGCCCGGACCACCGCGACCTCGATCCGCCAGACCGGCGAACGCGCCGTCGCCCGAACCGCGGTGGAGTTTCGCTTGGGAACCGGGGCGCCGTTCCGTTACTCGAACACGGTATCCCTGGTGCACACCGCACGCGGATGGCGGATCCCGTGGCGGCCTGCGATCGTCCACCCCCAACTCACCGGCGCGACTCGGTTCCACACCACGCGCGAGTTCCAACCCCGGGCACCGATTCTCGCCGACGACGCCACTCCGCTCACCGTGACGGCGTCGGTCGTGACCGTCGGCGCCGAGCCCGGCCGACTCGACGAAGGCGCGGCTGCCGCCGCACTGCAGAGCACGCTCGGCATCGACCCCGCGGATCTGCATGCGCGCATCACCGCACCGGGCGTTCAGCCGAACTATTTCGTGCCGATCACGACGGTCGACAACGAGAAGTACCAGAGCGTGAAGGCGATCATCCACGACATCGCCGGGTTGATCTTCCATGCCTCGACGGAACGTGCGGCGGCCACCGAGCAGCTCGCGGCCCAGGTGATCGGGCGCACCGGACCGATCACCGCCGATCTCCTGAAGCAACTCGGCGCGCCGTATCGCGTCGGCGACATCGTGGGGCTCAACGGTCTCGAGCGCGCGCTCGAGGCGCGCCTCGCCGGCGACGCCGTCGTCACGATCGATCTGGTGGACGCTCAGGACCAGGTCAAGGATCAGCTGCTCCATCGGCCCGGGACGCCGCCCCAACCGGTCCGGACGACACTCGACCTCCCCACTCAGCGCGCGGCAGAGGCGGCGATCGGCTCCACTGCACCCGCCGCGCTCGTTGCGATCCGGCCCTCCGACGGTGCGGTCCGTGCCGTGGTCAGCACCCCGCTCACCGACTTCGATCGCGCGCTCGACGGCGCTTATCCGCCCGGGTCCACGTTCAAGGTCGTCACCAGCGGCGCGCTTCTCGCCAACGGAACGACCGAGGACACACCGATCGACTGTCCTCCCACAATCACGGTCAACGGCCGGACGTTCAAGAACTTCGAAGGCGAGGCCGAGGGCGCGATCCCCTTCCGGCGTGCGTTCGCCATATCGTGCAACACCGCGTTCATCGGCCTGGCGGAGAAACTGCCCGACAGCGCACTCTCCGAAGCCGCCAAACAGTTCGGGTTCGACACGTTGCCGTCGATCAGCCTCCCGGCACGCGGCGGCTCCTTCCCAGAGCCGAAGGACGCCACCGAGAAGGTCGCGGCCGCGATCGGCCAGGGTCGGGTGACGGCGAGCCCGCTCGCGATGGCCGGCGTTGCGGCGACCGTGGCCTCGGGCACCTGGCACCCACCGTCGCTCATCACCGACCCGGCACCGACGGCAGCGGCCTCGGCGACCACCCCGCTCGCCTCGACCGTCGTCGATCCGCTGCGTGACCTGATGACTGGCGTCGTCCAGACCGGCACGGGCATCGCGGCAGCCGTTGCGGGTCAACCGATCGCCGGCAAGACGGGTACGGCCGAGTTCGGATCGGACGTCCCGCCCAAAACGCACGCCTGGTTCATCGGTTTCCGCAACGACCTCTCGTTCGCCGTCCTCGTCGAGGGCGGCGGCGTGGGCGGCCGGGTCGCCGCACCCATCGCCCACTCGTTCCTCCTCGGGGCGCCGTGACGCCGAATCAGTCGAGCGGAGGGTGCACTACGGACGGGACGTGAGCGGAGTGCCCCCGGCCGACGTGGTCGACGTT
>JBDUBS010000652.1:0-1842 GCA_040003875.1 Acidimicrobiia bacterium
CGTCGGCGCGTTGATCGCGATCACTGCGGGAGTCGCGGCTGCGAACCCCGCACCGTCCCCGAAACCGTCGACCGCTCCCGCCAGCGGCGCGAGCGATCAGAACGCTGGCCGGTCGCCAGGTCAGACATCGGGTCAGAGCGACGTCGGCCAGGGCCGCGACGACCAGGGCGGCGACGACCAGTGGCGCCAACTCCCACCAGACCCGTCGGCGAACAACTCCGGCAGTGGGAGTACCGGCAGCGACTTCGGCCAACCGCAGCCCTTCGACCCAGGACAGGGGTCCGGGAGCGCCGACACCCGCAGTGGCGGAAGCTGAACACATCGTCGATGTCATGGGCACCCGTGCCCACGTCATCGTCGTCGCCTCCGACCTCGGCCGGGCCGACCTGCTCGGCCAGACTGCCGTCTCCCGGCTCGTCGGACTCGAGCGCACGTGGTCCCGGTTCCTCCCCGATTCGGAAATCAGCCGGCTGAACACGAAGCCCGGCTCACCGGTGAGGGTGTCCGAGGATGTACTGCTGCTCGTCGAACGCGCGGTCGAGGCCTGGTCGCGGACCGACGGTCGCTTCGACCCGACGGTGCTGCCCGCACTGATCGCGTCCGGCTACGACCGTGACTTCCGGGAGATCGCCGATGCCCCGGAGCGGTCGCGGCCGCAATCGGAACCCGCACCCGGATGCGCCGATATCCGCATCGCCGGGAAGACCGTGACACTTCCTCCCGGGACCACCATCGATCCCGGTGGCATCGGGAAGGGCCTGGCCGCCGACATCACGCTCGAGCTCGTGATGGCCGCAGGCGCGACGGGCGCGTGCATCAACGTCGGCGGTGACCTCCGCGTCGCGGGAACCTCCCCCACCGGCGCGCCGTGGTCGGTGGTCGTCGAGCACCCGGTCGAATCCCATCGGGTGATCGGCCGCGTCGAACTGCGCGACGAAGCGCTCGTTTCGAGTTGGCGCACGCGTCGGAGTTGGGGATCCGGCGCCGACCGTCGCCATCACCTCATCGACCCCGCGACCGGCGAATCGGCGTGGAACGGCCTCGCCGGTGTGACGGTCACCGCGCCAGAAGCCTGGTGGGCCGAGGCGCTCGCCACCGCCATGTTCCTCGCCGGGCCGGACGAGGCACCTGCGCTCGCCCGCCGTCACGGTGGTGGTGCGATCCTCGTACGAGACGACGGCAGCGTCCTCGGCACCGGCACTTTGCGTGACGTGGTGGCTCGCGGAACCGAGGCTGGGTCATGAACGGCCATCTCACCTGGTATGTCGCCCGCGGGTCCGGGATCCTGACCTGGGGGCTGCTCGTCGGCTCGATGATCTGGGGTCTCCTCTACGCGACTCGTCTGTTCCGGCGCAAGGTCTCGCTGTGGTGGCTCCTCGGCGTCCATCGATTCCTCGGCGCGCTCGCCGTCGTGTTCACGGGCATCCACGTAACGGCGATGATCCTCGACGATTTCGTCCACTTCGGGATCAGTGATTCCTTCGTTCCTTTCACCAGCTCGTGGCATCCCGTCGCGGTCGGTTGGGGAATCATCGGGATGTACCTGCTGGTCGCGATCGAAGCGACGTCACTGGCAAAGTCCCGTCTCCCCTACCGATGGTGGCGGACGGTGCATCTCGCGAGCTATCCCCTGTTCGCCCTCGCCACCGTGCACGCGCTGTCTGCGGGGACCGACACCGTCGCGGTCATCAACGACGGCGTCGCGGTCGCCCTCGGCGCCATCGCCATCGCCCTCGCCCTCATCGGTCTCGACCGCCGACTCCCGGTCGGCTCGATCGCTCGCACTCCTTGATTGCTCACTGGTCCACCCTTGGTGTGCTGGTGGCTGTGAGGCTGCCGGTG
>JBDUBS010000293.1:0-1842 GCA_040003875.1 Acidimicrobiia bacterium
CTCGCCGGCACCGCGGCACTCGTCGTCGGTGCCGCGATGCTGGCGGCCGAACCTTCCGGCCCGCGCGGTCTCGCCTGACTGACGTTCGTGACGGTCAGAGCTTGGCGACGACCTTGGTCATGAGGTCGCCGGCCTCGGTGGGGTTGAGGCCGACCTGGACACCGGCGTCGCGCAGCGCGTCCATCTTGGCCGCGGCGGTGCCCTTGCCGCCCGAGACGATGGCACCGGCGTGGCCCATCTTCTTGCCCGGGGGCGCAGTCACGCCGGCCACGTAGGCGACGACGGGTTTACTCATCGACGACTTGATGAACGCGGCGGCTTCCTCTTCGGCCGAGCCACCGATCTCACCGATCATCATGACGGCCTTGGTCTCGGGGTCGGCCTCGAAGGCCTCGAGGCAGTCGATGAAACTCGTCCCGGGCACCGGGTCGCCGCCGATACCCACGCAGGTGGTGACGCCGATGTCCTGTTGCTTCAGCTCGTAGAGCGCCTGGTAGGTAAGGGTGCCGGAGCGACTCACGATGCCGACGGGTCCGCCCTCCTTGGCGATGTGGCCGGCGGTGATCCCGATGTTGGCCTTGCCGGGGCTGATGATCCCGGGACAGTTCGGGCCGAGCAGTTGCACGTTGGGGTAGTCGCGCCGCAGCGTGTTGAAGAACCACGCCTCGTCGTGCGCGGGCACGCCCTCGGTGATGACGACGATGAACTCGACGCCGCCCGCCGCGGCATCCATCACCGCGTCGCGCACGCCCGGCGCGGGGATGAAGACACAGGACGCGGTCGCGCCGGTTTCGGCCACGGCCTCGGCCACGTTGGCGAAGATCGGGATGCCGTCGACATCGGTGCCGGCCTTCTTCGGGTTGGTCCCGGCCACCACCTGGGTGCCGTAATCCCGGTTCAGCAGACCGTAGAAACGCCCCTGCGATCCCGTCAGTCCCTGGTAGACGACCTTGGTCGTCTCGTCCACAAAAATACTCACGACTTTCCTCCGGCGAGTTCGACGACCCGCCGCGCGGCGTCGAGCATCGTAGGTTCGATCTGCAACTTCTCCGACCGGTGCGGTTCGAGGATCGCCCGCCCCTCCTCCGCGTTCGTGCCGTCGAGGCGGATCACGATGGGCGAGCTGATGTGGACCCGGCCCAGCGCCGTGACGATGCCGTTGGCCACCTCGTCGCCCTTGGTGATGCCACCGAAGATGTTGATGAAGATCGAGCGCACGTTGGGGTCGTTGTTGATGACGTCCATCGCGCCCGCCATCACCTCCGCGTTGGCGCCACCCCCGATGTCAAGGAAGTTCGCCGGGGTCCCGCCCACCTGGGTGACGATGTCGACGGTGCTCATCGCGAGCCCGGCGCCGTTGGCGATGATGCCGACCGAGCCGTCGAGTCCGATGTACTGCAACCCCTTGTCGTGCGCCGCCTGCTCGCGTGCGTCACGCACCTGGGTCTCGTCGTACGTCGCGTAGTCGGCGTGACGGAACACCGAGTTGTCGTCGAGGCTCACCTTGGCGTCGAGCGCGTGGACCCGACCGTCGGGCGTGAGGATCAGCGGGTTGATCTCGACGAGATCGGCGTCACCCTCGGTGTAGGCCGTGTAGAGCTTCATGAGGATCTCGACCGCGCCCTCGGCGGCGGCCGGGTTCAGTGCCGCCGCCTCCACCCACGCCCGGCATGCGGCCTCGGTGAGTCCTTCTGCGGGGTCGACGTAGATCTTGGCGATCGCGTCCGGGTCGGTGACGGCCACCTCCTCGATCTCGACCCCACCCTTGGCAGAGAGCATGCCCAAGTACTGCTTCGCCGACCGGTCCAGCGTGAACGACGCGTAGTACTCCTCGGCGATGTC
>JBDUBS010000150.1:0-1838 GCA_040003875.1 Acidimicrobiia bacterium
GCCAATGGCGCAGCCCGCGTCACTTCATGTCTTGCTGACTCCACGTCGACGTCGGAAACTCGATCGCGGCCTCGCTCACTCCTGCATCTTCGCTCACGCACGGTGCGGGGGGTCGCCGTATCCTCGTCGGGTGGCATTCGACGAAGACCTCGCGAATCGGATCCGGGAGCTGATCGCGGACGAACCCGGCCTGGGCGAACAGCGAATGTTCGGCGGCCTCGCCTTCCTCATCGGTGGGCGCATGTCGGTCGCCGCCAGTGGGCACGGCGGCCTGATGGTACGGGTACCACCCGAGGACACGGCAGCACTGCTGACGCGCGCCCACGTGCACCCATTCGAGATGCGCGGCCGCGAGCTGAGCGGCTGGCTGCGCGTCGACGATGCGGGAGTGCGGACCAAGCGACAGCTCCAATCATGGGTCGACCGCGGCGTCGCGTTCGCCCGGTCCCTGCCCCCGAAATCCAAGTAACGACCGCCCGCCGCCGTCCACCCGCCGCGACTTTTGGTCTGTACATGGGTGATTCCCCGACCGTGGAGACCAAAAGTGATGAGGACGCGGCTCGGGTGACGACCCGCGCGAGGCTGAACCACGTGAACCGGTGGACCTTCGCGCAACCGGCCGACATGAAGCGCACGGGCAGAAGAATGGCGACGTCGGATCGGCTGGGGCACGATCTCGACCGTGGCCACTGAGATCCCCTACGCCAGCCCGGGTGCACTGACGCGCATCGGTCCGAACTTCGAGGCGTTGTGCATCGACCTGCCCGACGACGCGCTCGGGCTCTGTCGAGTCGCACAGTCGTTGGTGATCTCGCCCGACGGCGCCGCGGCGTTGCACCTCGGGGACGAACGCCAGGCCGAAACGTCGATCCGTCGCGTCGACGCGATCCTCGAGACTCTGCTCGAGCTCGATCCGGCGCCGCTTTCGGCGACGCGCCGATTGGAAGACCGCGTCGTCGGGACCTGTCGGCACTTCACCGTCGTGAGCGTCGCGCTCCTTCGCGCGCGCGGGCACGCCGCCCGGGCCCGCTGCGGCTTCGCCGCGTACTTCGATCACGGCAAGCACGTCGATCATTGGGTCGTCGAGTGGTGGCACACCGCCCAACACCGCTGGGTGCGGATCGACCCCGAGATGCTCGGACTGTCGGAGTTGCTCGGTCTCCCCGAAGGACGGACTGCCGACCTGGCACCCGCCGACTTCCTCACCGGCGGCGAAGCCTGGACCGCGTGCCGGACGGGTGGCCTGGACCCGTCGTCGTTCGGAGTCCACGGAGTACCCGACGCATGGGGCATCGCCGAGGTGCGCGGGAACGCGATTCGTGACCTCGCCGCACTGAACCGGATCGAGATGCTCCCTTGGGACGAGTGGGGACGGATGGCCGCGTCCTACGCCGGCGCCACGGGGCCGGAGTACGACGCGCTCATCGACACCGTCGCCACGGCGTGCGCGTCCGATGACGCCGCCGCGCTCCGCGTCGCCTACGGCACCGAAGACCTCGAGGTTCCTCCGGCGATGGTCTCCTGAACCCGTGCCGATCCAGGGCCGGAGCCGGTCCCCGAACATCGACCCGACCCCGGCGATATGGTGCCGCAGTGTTGCGGACCGCTGCGTGCCTCTCCTTCACCTGCGGCCTCGTGCTCGCGGCCGGATGCAGTTCTGATCTGTCGTCGACGCCGGACGCATACGGCCGGCCTCACACCACCGCGACCAGCACCACAACGACGACGAGCACGAGCACAACCACGACGACGACCACGACGACCTTGCCACCGGTGCTCGTGACCGGGCCGGTGAGGGTCGGCGCGGTGTGCACGGTTCCTGGCGGTGTCAGTACCAC
>JBDUBS010000280.1:0-1837 GCA_040003875.1 Acidimicrobiia bacterium
CTTCCGCACCGAGGATGTCGGTGAGGGTCGTGTACTTGCCCTCGGCGTAGACGAGACCCATCGCGATACCGGCGACGGGCGCCTTGATCGGCACTCCGGCGTCCATGAGCGACAGCGACGAGCCACACACCGAGCCCATCGAGGTGGAACCGTTGGACGACAACACGTCGGAGACCACACGCAGGGTGTAGGGCCATTCCTCCTTGGAGGGGACCACGGGCACGAGTGCCCGCTCGGCGAGCGCGCCGTGACCGATTTCGCGACGCTTCGGGGAACCGACGCGGCCCGTCTCACCGGTGGAGAACGGGGTGAAGTTGTAGTGGTGCATGTAGCGCTTGCGGTCCTCGAGGCCGAGCGTGTCGACGATCTGCTCCATGCGGAGCATGCCGAGCGTGGTGACCGACAGGACCTGGGTTTCACCGCGCTGGAAGAGACCGGAGCCGTGCACGGTGTTGATGATGCCGACCTCGGCCGAGAGCGGCCGGATGTCAGTGAGGCCACGGCCGTCGATGCGGACGCCGTCGTTGACGATGCGGGCGCGCACCACCTGCTTCTGCAGCGAGCGGAACGCGGCGCTCACTTCCTTGGTGCGACCGGTGAACGTGCCGGGCGCGTCGTCGATGCCGACGAGGCTCGCGAGCAGTGACGCCTTGATCTCGTCGAGACGCTTGTTGCGCTCGGTCTTGTCGGCGATCGCCATGGTCGTGGCGGTGTCGGCCTTGGCCGCGCTCTCGACCGCCGCGAAGAGGTCGTCGGTGTAGTCGACGTTGGGGGTGTAGGCCACGGTCTCGATGGGACCGTTGGCCGCGATGACCTGCTCACGCAGCTGGAGCTGAAGATCGATGGAAGCACCGATCCACTCCTTGGAAACCTCGAGACCCTCGGCGATGGTCTCCTCGGTGACCTTCGGTGCGCCCTGCTCGTACAGCTTCCAGGCGGCCTCGGTACCACCGGCCTCCACCATCATGATGGCGATCTCACCGGCGTCGGTGCGCCGACCGGCGACGACGAGTTCGAAGGTCGACTCGTCACCCTCTTCGTAGGTGGGGTGGGCCACCCAGGCACCGTCGAGGTGGGCCAGGCGCACGGCGCCGATCGGGCCGTCGAACGGGATGCCGGAGATCATCAGCGCGGCGGACGCACCGTTGATCGAGATGATGTCGTGCGGGTTCGATTGGTCCGAACCGAGGACGGTCGCGATGACCTGGACCTCGTTGCGGAAGTCGGACGGGAAGCTCGGCCGCAACGGCCGGTCCGTCAGGCGGCAGGTCAGGACCGCCGACTCACCGGGACGACCCTCACGACGGAAGAACGAGCCGGGGATCTTGCCCGCGGCGTACATGCGCTCCTCGACGTCGACCGTCAGGGGGAAGAAGTCGATGCCCTCGCGGGGCTTCGACGTGGCGACGGTGCTGAGCACCATCGTGTCGCCCACCTGGACGA
The DNA here is from genome assembly GCA_040003875.1 of Acidimicrobiia bacterium. Classification (GTDB taxonomy): domain Bacteria; phylum Actinomycetota; class Acidimicrobiia; order IMCC26256; family JAENVU01; genus JAENVU01. The sequence continues at coordinate 1,444 of JBDUBS010000280.1, forward strand.
CGACTGCGCCGGCGGCGAGGTTGGCGAGCTTGCCGGTTTCGATGGACATCTGCAGACCGGCCGCGTTGATCGGGCCCTCTACGCGAATCGCGTCACCCATGGGTGCGCTCCTCTCACTACTCGCCGCTCTGCGCGGCGAGGTTTGGGTGAGGGGCGGTTCTCAGTGGTCAACGCTCGACGGCTGCCGGCCCCGAAAGGGAGCGCGGATTCGAGCGGTGGCGACTGACAACCCCCACCTCACGGGTTGGTTCACGCGCCGACGTATGGACGCCGACGCGACGAGGACCGGCAAGTGCCGGCCCCACGCATCCGTCCTACCGACGGAGTCCGAGCTTCGCGATGAGTGCGCGATACCGCTCGACGTCGTTGCGCCGGAGGTAATCCAGCAGACGAC
>JBDUBS010000428.1:0-1836 GCA_040003875.1 Acidimicrobiia bacterium
TCCAACTGACCGTGGGACCGATCATGGCCGGTGTCGGGCTGCTCCTCCTCACGCGCATCGGACCTTCGGCGACCTGGCTCACGGCGGTCGCACCGGGCGCGATCGTGTTCGGGCTCGGACTCGTCACGTTCGTCGCGCCGCTCACCGCGACGGTGATGGCGGCCGCCGATCCGAGTCATGTGAGCGTCGCCTCCGGCGTCAACAATGCGATCGCCCGCGCTGCGAGTCTGGCCACGCTGGCGCTGATCCCTGCTGTCTCCGGTCTGTCCGTGGCGGTGGGTGCCGATGCCACCACGCATTCGTTCCGCGTCGCACTCACGATCGCCGCCGCCTTGGTGATCGGCGCCGCGCCATTGGCATATTTCGGGTTGACCGACCGCGTCCGGGCACCCCGGACAGTGCGTCGCGTGCACTGTGCCGTCGACGGCGCCCCGCTCCAACCCGACCCGGCTCGGTGTCTCGACGAACCGATGTCCGCCGCGTGACGACTCACCGATGGGCGCGTATGGGCCGATCGTCCTGCCTTGACTCCCGGCCCAGAAGGCACGAACATCCCACGATGCGCAAACGCCTCTTCATGCCGCTCGCCCTCGTGTTGCTCGCGGCCGGGTGCACCCTCCCGAACATCGTTCCCCCGGGCAACGCGCCGCTGCGCTATCGCGATCCGGTGTTCGACGCAGTCACGGTCACGAACGACATCACCTACGGCAGTGCGATGAACCTCTCGAACCAGACCGTGACCCTGAAGCTCGACATGTACCGACCGACCGGTGACACCGTCACGAGTCGGCCGGCGATCGTCTGGGTCCACGGCGGTTCGTTCTGCTGCGGCAACCGCACCTCGGGTGAACTCGTCGACGAGTCCAACACCTTCGCCAAGCTCGGCTACGTGAACGTCTCGATCGACTATCGACTCGAGTCACCCGGCTGCTCCGGCAACCAGTCGAACTGTATCCAGGCCATCTCGGAAGCGACCGCCGACGCGCAGACCGCGGTGCGGTTCCTCCGCACCAACGCCGTCACGTACGGGATCGACCCCGACCGCATCGCCATCGGCGGATCGTCGGCCGGCGCGATCGCCGCGCTCAACGTCGGCTACTCGACGTCGGAGGACGCGACCGCGCGGGTTCGGGCTGCGGTCTCGATCTCTGGGGCGCACCTGGTCGTCGGCACCATCTCCGCCGGCGACGCGCCGGCCCTCGACTTCCACTGCACCACCGACCCGCTCGTGAACTACCAGTGGGCCGTGAGCACCGTCAACGACGCCAAGGCAGCCGGACTCGACGCGTTCCTTGAGTCGTGGGACGCGACCTGTCACGTGCCGTACGCGGAACACCGCCAGCAGATCCTCGACGAGACCCGCAACTTCCTGTGGTGGGAGATGGACCTCGCCCACGCGGCCACCTGATCTGGTCTGAGACCCCGGCCGACAATCGCCCAGATGGGACGCGCCTCGGTTCACAGGCCGGAGGCGCGCAATGATTCGGCAATCGGTTCGAGCACGCTCGGAGTGTGCGGGATCGGGAGGTACACGATGCCGATGTCGGCACCGGCTTGTGCGAACGCCGCGGCCGAGTCGCCGATCGCCGCGGCACCTTGGGCGGGGTCGTAGCGAAGGTTCACCGAACAGTCGATGGTGGCCGGGTTCCGTCCGATCTCGGAGCATCGTTGGTGCAGCGTCTCGCGGATGGAGGGCCAGTGCTCGATACCCGCGGTCGAGTTCCACTGCTGTGCGAACCGCGCCGCAGTGCGGAGCGTGCGTGTCGGCCCGTTCCCGCCGATCGTGATCGGTGGGTGCGGACGCTGGACCGGCTTCGGTTCGCAGCGAGCGTCGCG
>JBDUBS010000692.1:0-1836 GCA_040003875.1 Acidimicrobiia bacterium
CGCGGTCGACGGTCTGACCGCCGCCGGCAAGACGTCGTTCGGCCACGAACTGGCGCGTGGACTCGCCCGCCGAGGTCGCCCGGTATTCCGGGCCACGCTCGACGACTTCAAGCGTCCCTGGAGTGAACGACATCTCTACGATCGGGAGTCGGTCGAGGGCTACTACCGCAACGCGCTCGACCTCACCGCCGTGCGCGAGTTGTTGCTCGACCCGTCGGCACCGGCCGCCAATGGTGAGATCGCGCTCTGCAGCATCGACCCCATCACTCGACGCGTATTGGGATCTCCGGATTTGGCTCGACGTCGATCCGCGTTCGAAGGTCGAGGTGGTCGTGGACAACACGCGGTTCGAGTGCCCGCGACTGGTTCGGCCCGACCCGTCCGGCGATTGACTCCCCGGCGACGCGCGTCAGCGCACGACGAAATCGTCGACGTCGACGGCGCGGGTCCAGGTCCAGTAGTCGACGAGGCGCCAGGGGCTCAGGCCGTGGATCTCACCGATCGAGTTCTTGAAGAACGAGTGCTTGATCGACGGCTGTGACCACACGAGGGTCTTGATCTCCCGTTGGGTGCGTTCGTGCCAGTCCTGGTACTTGTCCCTACGCGGCTCCATCGACGTGTGGCCACCTTCGACCAGCTGCTGGATGCACTGAGTGATGTAGCGCATCTGGCACTCGGAGTGGAAGATCAGGCTGCCGCCGTGCGCGAGGTTCGTTCCCGGTCCGTACATGCAGAAGAAGTTGGGAAAGTCGGGAATGGTGATGCCGAGGTACGCCGCCGGCCGCTCGCCCCAGAGCTCGCGCAGGTCGATGCCGTCGCGTCCGAGGATCTGCATCGGGAACAGGATGCGCGACGCGAGGAATCCCGTCGCGTAGACGAGCACGTCGGCGGGATAACGCTCACCGTCGACGGTGATGACCGCGTCGGGCTCGATGTGGTCGATCCCGGTACGGACCAACTCGACGTTGTCCCGGGTGAGCGTGCGGAGCCAGCTGCCGTTGTCCTGCAGCGTGCGCTTGCCGGTGGCGGGATAGTCGGGAATCACCTTGGTCAGGAGATCGGGGTCGTCGTCGATCTGGCTGACGATCCAGTCGGTGAACATCTGGCGGGTGAACTCGTTGGTCTCGCTCACCGCGGTTTGCTGGTCGGGATAGTCGGGGTCGACGCGCGCGGCCTCGAGCCCCGCGTCGCATGCCGGCCAGAAGATCAGGAACCGGTACCACCGTCCGTAGAACGGGAGATGGCGCAGGGCCCATCGGACTCCCGGGCCCACCTGTTCGTGGTAGTTCGGATTCGGGAACATCCACTGCGCAGTGCGTTGGAACACGGTGAGGCTCGCCACCTCCGGCGCGACGGTCGGTGCGATCTGAAAGCCACTCGCGCCGGCGCCGATCATCGCCACGCGTTGACCGGCGAGGTCGACGTCGTGGTTCCAGCGCGCGGAGTGGAACGCGGGTCCGGCGAACGTCTCCTGCCCGGGGATCTCGGGCACGTGCGGTCGGTTCAGCTGGCCGACCGCAGAGATGACGGCTCGGGCCACGAGCGTCTCCTCGGTGTCGTCCGCCGCACGCACGTGGACCGACCACGTCCCGTCGGTGTCGTTCCAGGCCGCGCCCGTCACCTCGGTCTCCCACCGCACGTGACGATCGATCCCGTACTTGTGCATCACGCCGTCGAAGTACGCCTGGAGTTCGGGTTGTTGCGCGAAGTACTCGGTCCACTGGTCGCTCGGCTCGAAGCTGTAGCAGTAGAAGTGGTTGCCGACGTCGACGCGCGCGCCGGGATAGGAGTTCTCCCACCAGGTCCCGCCCACACCGGCGTTCTTCTCCACGATCG
>JBDUBS010000553.1:0-1834 GCA_040003875.1 Acidimicrobiia bacterium
GACGAACCAGTAGTGGTGTGACCACGAGTGCTGAGTGGCGACGTCGACCTCGTCGAAGCCGAGGTGGTCTGGGCTCAGGTGGAACGGGACGATCGTCTCGCCAGGTTGCAGCCGCTGCCAGGGAGGAACCACGACCTCGATCGCGAACCGACCACCGGGTTCAAGATGTGCGGCGACGTTGCAGAAGCATTCGACCTGCGCGTCTTGGGTCGTCAGGTTCATGATCGTGTTCCGCACCAGGTACGCGAGCCGGAACGTTCCGGGAACCCGCGTCGTCGCGAAATCTCCGATGGTCACGTCGATGACTTCGGCACCCGCGTCCGCTCGAAGTCGCTCGACCATCGCCGGCGACAGCTCGATACCGTGGATCGAAACCCCGCGGGGTTGCTAAGGCTCCACTGGTTTCCGTGCCTCGAAGAGCGTGCGCGACATCGTCGAACGGAAGACGCCGTCGCATTCGATCTGGTCGTGGAGATCCCGCAACCGATCGCGGTAGCGCTCCACGGTGAAGTCGGGCACGGTCCAGATCACCTTGCGGAGGAAGAAGACCATCGCGCCGACGTCGAAGAACTCGAGCTGGAGCCGCTCGTTTCGGCATTGCACGATCGCCAGACCCGCGGCTCGGGCCCGGTCGGCCTCGATATCAGGGTCGCGGCCGTCCCTTGAGTTGCGCGGTCCCAAGAAGTACTCGCTGATTTCGACGTTCGTCCCGCCGCCGACATGCTGGGCAAAATAGGTGCCGCCTGCCACGAGGACTCGGGCGATCTCGGTCCAGTGCACGGTGGCGGGATGACGGCTGGTCACCAGGTCGAACGCACCGTTCGCGAATGGCAGTGGTGGTTCCTCGGGATCGGCGACCACGACAACTCCGAGTGGATGCAGGAGGGCCGTCGCCATCGCGACGTTCGGTGGCCATCCCTCCGTGGCGACCATCGTCGGGGGGAAGTTCTCGGCGCCGGCTCCGGCGAGGACTTCCCCGCCGCCGGTCTGGATGTCGAGCGCGGCGGTCGCGGCGGCCAGCCTCCCGCTCAGGAGTCGCCGGTAGCCCCACGGCGGGCGTGCTTCGGTCGCCCGCCCGTCCAACCAGGAGAAGTCCCAGCCCTCCACTGAGACCGCCGCCGCCACGTCCACGAGCTCATCGAAGGACTTCTCCACAGACAGCATCCAAGCAGACGTCGACCCGCGCCGGCCTCATGACCTCACCCGCGTTCCGGGGGCGTGGAGGATGTTGGGAGCGGCATGACGAAGTGCGTGTCCTTCCCGTCGCTTGCAATCTCGATGAACCCGCAGGCCCGATACAACTCGACCGCGCTCGTCCACGGCGTGTCCGTGAGAACACGCACCTCCGACATCTCCCTGCGATGTGCTCGTTCGACGAGCTCCTCGACAAGTCGTCGCGCGAGCCCCTGACGTCGGTGTGCGGCCGCGACCGACATGCGCATGATCCGGCCGGTGGTGCCCTCATCGGGAACGAGCATCCCCGTGGCGATGATCGTGCCGTCGGCTTCGACGACGACGATCTCCGCCCCACGATCGACGTAGTTCGCGACGAAGTCCTCGAGGTCGGGATTGAGGCCGACGTCGTACCTCTCTCCCCACCGGTCCTGCAGACCGGCAAGGATCAGCCGACGGAGTGCGTACTGGTCGCTCGGCTGGAAATCACGCACCATCCGGCCCGACACTACGAACGCGGACGTCCGCTTCTTGAGGGCGGCAGGATGACGCTCGGCGCGATCGATATTCGCCGCGACTTCGGCTTTGCAGGTGATTATGTCGAGGCCATGCATGCCATCGTCAGCAACGACTTTGCCAGCGACTACATCATCGGGACCGG
>JBDUBS010000351.1:0-1830 GCA_040003875.1 Acidimicrobiia bacterium
CACTCGAGTCGCCAGGCGGATGGGCGCACCGCGTCGGGATCAACCTTGCGCGCTCGCAACGGCGCCGGCGGCGGGCCGGGCGGCGGGCCGCCGAGCGCCTTTCCCGGCACGTGGCGGACCCGGGCGAGGTTGATCCTGCCGACCGCCTGGCCATCCGAGAGGCGGTGGCCGCGCTTCCGGAGCGGCAACGCCGGGCACTCGTGTTGCGGTACTACGCCGACCTCCCGGTGCCTGATGTCGCCGACGCCATGGGGATCCCGACCGGAACGGTCAAGACCTTGACCCGGGCGGCGATCGCTGCCCTTCGCGCTGCCTGCCTCCTCGACGGGGACGAAGCAGAAATGGAGCCGACCGATGTCACGTGATGTTCGCGAAATGCTCGAGCACGCTGCTGGTGGGACCGAACGAGCACCGGACCTCGACCGGGCCTGGACGTCCGGTCGTCGCCTGCGCCGACGTCGGACCTTGGCTCGGGTGACGACCGCCGCGTGCGGCGTGGTGATCGTGTCCGCCGCGATCGCAGTTGGCGCCGATGCGCTGGCCGGGGGTGGGACGAACCGGCCGACACGGATTGCGGTGGGATCGTCGCCGACGGTCAGCGACGCGTCTTCCGGGGTCGTAGCTCAGATCCCTGACGGGTGGGCGCGAATCGACCGACCGCTGGTGCCGGGCCTGACGGACCAGAAAGAGGTCCTGACGGCCTCGACGTTCTCGGTGCCGGTGACAACGACCAGCGACCGGACCTGCAATCACCAGCTACCTCGATCGGTGATCGCTTCGATGGGGCCGACCGATGCGTTCGTCTGGGTGATCCGCGAAGTGCGACTCGGCTCGACGCTCTCGGTCCGACCCGATCATTTCGACTGGTCAAGCGGCAGTCCGTGGCCGTGTCCGACGGACTTCCCGCCCGGGTTCCGCGCCCGGTGGTACTCCTTCAGCGAACATGATCACGATTATTACGCCGCCGCCATCGCCGGATCCCAGGCAACGGCAGAGCGCCAGGTTGAGGCCTTCGGCATCCGGGACTCACTGGGAATCGCGGTCTCGGCGCCGCCGTCGACTGCACCGTCCCCGAGCACCACCGCGAGCACCGCGCCGCCGGTCGCGGCCGGCGACGACGCGGCGGTCCGGGCCGCGCTGCTCGGCTGGCTCGATACGCAACCGCGCGACGCAGTCCGCCAGTACGTCGAGGACTTCGACGCGATTCGCCACGCGATCGAAGCGGGAATGGCACAACACAATGCCGTCGACCTCGGGCAGTTCGCCGGCAACGTCATCGACGTGCACATCGTGAGCGCGACCGAGGCCACGGTGCACTACGACCTGCTGCGCGGCGGTGTCCCGCTGTACCGAAACCTGGAGGGCACGGTGGTCAAGATCGGCAACCGATGGAAGGTCTCCCGCGCCACGGTGTGCAGCCTGCTCGCGCTCGGCGGCGTCCAGTGTCCGCCGGGGTGAGCGTCGCCGAAGCCAGATCTGATCCGGGAATGCACAGCGGGCCGACTACGAACGGTGCCTGCACCCCTTGTGGCGAGCCCGGAAGCGCCATACGGTCAACCGGTCAGGGTTCAGGGGAGGGAAAATGCGAACGAAGCAGTTCTCGCGAGCCGGGCGCCTCGGCGCCGCGGTTGGGTTGATGGCGCTGCTGACCGGTTGCTGGTCGCAGGTGGGGTTCGACGCCGGCCACTCGAACGCGAGCCCGTTCCCGACACCGATCGGTCCAGCCAACGTGGGCACCGTGCAATCAGTGTTCTCGACCACGGGGGCCGCCTCGGGTGACAACGCCGACACGGTTGAGAGCGCGGGCACCCTTTTCGTCGGCGGGGCGCG
>JBDUBS010000387.1:0-6041 GCA_040003875.1 Acidimicrobiia bacterium
GGTTGGTGGTGGTGGTCGGCGGCGTCCAACGCGCGGTCGAGCGGCGTGGTCTCCCGCGCGTCAGACCGTGACGAACTGTGCGAGTGTCGTCGCCCAGGTGCGGGCGCGAGCGGCCTCACCGACGACGAGCCGGTCGTCCCGACTCACCAGGAAGCTTTCGGGCTCGGTGACCATCGTGAAGCCGTGGTGCCCCAGCCGCTTCGCGATGCCCTTCGACGCCCGACCCGAGATGGCGGGGTTCATGTCGACGCGGGTGTCGAACGCTGCTGCCCTGATGCCATGGCCCTCGGGTTCGGTCTCGAACCATTCCCGTAGGCCCGGGTCCTCGGCGTCCGGGTCCACGCGGAGTTCGGAGTCGGGGAGTTCGGCCCGACGGATTCCGTCGGCTCGGGTCGACGCTCGTGACATCGAGTGCGCGTGGGTCGGTCCGCCGACCACGACGAGATCGGCGGCGGCCAGCATCTCGGCGGTCAGGTTGCCGACGGCCGTGAGGGTCACGTCCATCGTGGGCCGGAGCCCGTTCGCGATTTGGTCTGCGATCTGATGCGTGTTGCCGAAGATGGATTCGTACACGACGAGCGCTTCCACGATCGCCTCCTTCCGGTCGAACGGACTGGTGGGCTTATTGCCGGACAACGAGCACCGGGCACGGTGCCGAGTGCGCGACGCGCATCGCGGTGTTGCCGAGGGCGATGCGCGAGAGCCCGCTCCGGGCGTGGCTGCCCATCACCACCATCGACGCCGGGAGATCACATGCGAACTCCACGATGGCGTCGGCCGGGTCGATGGCGGTGAGGAGTTTGGAGTCCGCGGTCATCTCGTCGTGGGCGAGTATGGCGACCGCGGCGTCGATGCCCGCTCCCTCGTGTGGTTTCGACGGCACGCCCGCGTCGGCCACGAACGGGTAGGGCGCCGGTGCAACGGACTGGACGGTCCAGAGATGCAGCCTGTGGTGACGAGCGAACGCCGCGGCGAACGGCACGATTGCCTCGGCCGTGACTGCGCCGTCGACCGCGACGACCAGATTGCGCGCCTCGCCGCGGCTCGGCACGTACGCGGCGTGCGGCCCGACGAGGAGGATCGGATCATCAGTCGTGCGGGTGACCGCCTCCGCGGTGCTCCCCATGAACGCCTCCGCCAGGGTGTTGCGACCGTGGGTCGCCATGCAGATCAACGAGCATTCCTGCGACTTCGCGAGCGCCGCGATCGCGAGTTCCGGCCGTTCGTCGAGCGAGACATGGGTCTCGACCGGAGGTCCGGCGAGTGCGGTCGCGCGCTCCTCGAGATACCGCCGCGGCGCGATGGGTTCGCCACGCCAGATGGCCGACATGAGGATGATCGGATCCGGTCCGGCCAGTGCCCGAGCGTGCGGCAACGCAAGCTCACCCTCCAATGATCCATCGAGCGGAACGATGATTGTCGTCATGGTCTGATTTTGCGCCTCGCGTCCGGGTTCGGCCAGGGACTTTCGTCCTGACGGCACCCCTCCGTTAGCGTTCGTCCGTGGCCGACGCGAGGGACAAGATCGTCGAGGAGATCGACGGCCGGGCCGTCTCGATCTCCCATCCCGACAAACTGCTGTTCCCGGAGCGCGGCGAGACGAAGCTCGACCTGATCCGCTACTACCAGGCGGTGCGCGCGCCGCTCCTGGCCACCATGGGCGGTCGGCCGGTGATGTTGCAGCGGTACCCGTCGGGCGCGGGTGGCGACTCGTTCTTCCAGAAGCGGGTGCCGAAGAACGCGCCGAAGTGGTTGCAGACCACGACCGTCTCCACTCCGAACGGCACCGAGTCGGAGGCGCTCGTCGTGGAGGACGTCGCGCACGTGGCGTGGGCGATCAACCTCGGCTGTCTCGGCTTCCACGTCTGGCCCGCGCTGGCGAGCGCGCCCGAGTTCGCCGACGAGTTGCGCATCGACCTCGACCCGGGACCCGGCGTCACCTTCCCGATGGTGCAGGAAGCGGCCGACGAAGTGCGCAGTCTGCTCGTCGATCACGGAGTGGAGGGCTACCCGAAGACCACGGGGAGCCGCGGGATCCACATCTACGTGCGGCTGTTACCCGAGTGGGACGCGTACGCAGTGCGATTCGCCGCGGTGGCGATCGCCCGCGAGTTGGAGCGCCGTCGGCCGGAACTGCTGACCGCGGCGTGGTGGAAGGAAGAGCGGGGCGAGCGGGTGTTCATCGACTTCAACCAGAACGCTCCGCACAAAACGGTGTTCGGCGCATGGTCGGTGCGGTCGTATCCGGAAGGCCCGGTCTCGATGCCGTTCCGGTGGGACGAACTCGAGTCGGTGTCGCCGCGACGGTGGACCATCGCCGACGCGCCGGCCCGCCTCGCCGCGGACGGCGACCCGTGGGCCGCGATGTACGACTCGCCGCAGTCGCTCGCGTCACTCCTCGAACTGCACGAGCGCGACATGGCCGCAGGGATGATGGACGCACCGTGGCCGCCCGTGTACCCGAAGCAGCCCAACGAACCGCCCCGCGTCGCCCCCAGCCGCGCCAAGAAGCCCGCCCCCACCGAGGATTGACGCCGCGCCGTCCCGCGGGACGCTCCCGTCGCCAGGGACACCGCTCCCTGTCGCAATTGGTCACCTTGGGTGCGGAGAAGGTTCCTACGGTGACACGCGCTCGGGAGCGCGAAGGACGACGACGACGATGTCGTCGCGCGGGACCTCGTACTGGAAATCCATGACGGTGGAGAGAGTGCGGTCCACGAGGCCCTGCGCGGACGGGGCACCTCGCCCCAGAGTCGCGATCAGCCGAGCTTCACCGAAGAACTCCCGACCCCGTCGGCCCTCGGTGACGCCGTCGGTGAACACGACCAGTTCCTCGCCTGGGCGCAACGCGACGTCGACCTCGTGGAACCTCGCGTCGGCGTTGATCCCGGCGACGATGCCGAGTCGACCGACAGCACGCGGAGGGCCATCCGGTCTGCACAGGATCGGCGCCGGATGGCCGGCGAGGGCGATCGAAGCGACCCAACCATTAGGCCCTCGGCGCATCCGGACGAGCGCGACCGTGCAGAAGCGATCGCTGTCGTGGTGAAGCAAGACCTGGTTCAACGTGCTCAGGACCGCAGACGGTGCCGGCTCACGCACGGCGGCTCCCCGGATCGCGTATCGTGCCGCCCCGGTGATGACCGCGGCGTCGATACCCTTGCCGCAGACGTCACCGACGGCGACGATCCAATCGTCCTCGGCGATCTCGAAAATGTCGTAGAAGTCGCCACCGATCTCGTTGCCGCTCCCGGCCGGACGGTACGCGGCCGCCACGTCGAGGCCGGGCACGTCGGGCGCGGCGGGCGGGATCAGCGTTCGTTGCAGCGTGCGCGAAAGCAGTTGCGCATGGGCCTCCGATTCCTCGGCGCGCTGTTTGGAACGCAGTAACTCCTGCTCGTAGAGCCGCCGCTCGGTCGCGTCGAAGATGGCGGTGTGCACCATTGCCGTCCGACCCCCGTGACCTCGTTCGAGCACGGAGTTGACGAGAGCGGGAAGGCGCCGACCGTCGGCCGCGACGATGTCCAACGCAATTTCACGCACCCGGCCTTCGAGTTCCAGCATCGGCGCGTAGTGAGTCTCGTGGTAGATGCGTCCGCCGCCGGTCAGGAGGTCGGCGAACCGACGCTTCCCGACGAGATCATCAGCCGTGTAGCCGGTTCGGTCACAGAGCGTCTGATTGACGCGCACGATGGTCCCGTCGGACGTCGTCGAGAGGAAACCGCACGGTGCATGCTCGTACAGGGTCTCGATGTCCATCGCGTCATCCGGTCCCGCGGACTCTCTGGTTCGTCCGGTGTCGTCACCCGTGCGATGCGTCATGCATCCACGAACGCGGCGATAGCGTCGTAGGTGGCGTCAGGTGCACTCAGGTTCGGGCAATGGCCAGTCGCGTCGAGCAGCACGAAGTCGGCATTGTCGATCGCATCGGCGACGAAGCGGCCCACCTCTTGCGGGGCGATCGCATCGGAGCTGCACTGCAGCACGAGGGTGGGCGTCGAAACGCGCGCGAGGTCGGACCGGTTGTCCGAACGGAATGTCACTTCGGCGAACTGACGAGCGATCGCCGGATCGGTCCGGCAGAAGCTCGTCGTGAGCTCCTCACCGAGCTCCGGTCGATCGGGATTACCCATGATTGCCGGCGCCATCGAGCTCGACCACCCGAGATAGTTGCTCTCGAGGGAGTCGAGCATCTCGTCGATGTCTGCCTCGCTGAAGCCGCCGGTGTAACCGTCGTCGTCGATGTACCGGGCGGAAGGGCCCACGAGTACCAGCTTGTCGAAGCGCTCCGGCTCCGCGATCGCGGCGAGGACGCCCACCATCGCGGAGACCGAGTGTCCGACGAACACGATCTCGCGCAGGTCGAGGTCGCGGCAGATGGACAGGACGTCTTGCGAGTAACCGGCGAGGGAAGCGTGGCGGTCGTCGTAGCTGTCGAGGTCTGACGCGCCCGCTCCGATGTGGTCGAACAGGACGACTCGGAAGCGGTCCTCGAACCGATGCGCAACGTACCGCCACATGTTCTGGTCGCAGCCGAAGCCGTGGGCGAAGACGATCGGCTGGCCGTGCGGGGGCCCTGAAACCCGCACGTTGTGGCGTTGCACGACCTGCATTGGGCGCAGAATAGCCCGACGACGGAGCCGCACCCCAGGGCCTCTCGGGCGATCGCAGCCCGCTACCGTTGGTGGGTGGATTCGAGGCGACGCGACTGGTGGTGGGTGCTGTTCGCAGCGCTCGCGATCACGTGTTCCGCGTCGTCGTCCGGTGGTGGAGTCCGGGCCGCGCGGGACCTCGGTGGACCGGCAGTCGGCAATATCGACGCCCGGGTCGTCGAACCGGCAGTGCTCGCCGGGGCCAACGGGGCGCACCGGGTCGTCGCATCCAATCGGTCGGTCCCGGATCCCTTCGTGCGGATCGTCGCCATCCTCGCCGCGCTCGGCATTGCCATGGCAGCGTTGCGGAGCCGGCCCCGCATCGGAGTTCCCTCTGGCGACCGCCTCCATCTCGCTCGGCGTGGCAACGTCTCGTTGCGTGGCCCGCCGCTCGCCGCGTGTTGACCGCGTGATCTCGTACCTCTGAGGCCGACCGTCTCCTGACCCCTCGTTCGTCGTGTCGACGAGCAAGGCGGGCCCGAGGTGCATCACGCGGAGCCACGACGTGTTGCAACCGAGGGAGAAGTCTCTTGTACTCATTTCAGCTACCCGCGACGCTTGTCGCCGCGGTAACCGTCGAGACGTTCGCGATCGGGATCGTGTTCGTGATCTCCGCGGGCCTGATGCTCGTGCCGATCGTCGCGTTGGCCATCTTGGTCTTCGTCGAGGTGCGCGCCCTGCGCGCCTCACGACGCGCGCACCGCGAAGCGAAGGCGGCGACTCGAGTGGACGTCCGCGCCTACGGAGGTGCGCGGTGAGAACCCGCCGGCGGTGGTCGAGAAACCACCCGCCGGCGCCCCGGCGCGATCGGAGCGGGTGCCCCCCGCTCCGATCGCCATCGGGTCCTCGTGGACGCGTGCTCCGCACAGTGACGATGCTCCTCCCGCCATCACATTTCGTGCACCGGATCACCTTCGACCACCGCACGCCGTACCACCTCGACACCGAGTTCCGGGCGGACCAGGTGACGCCGGAGCCGTAGCGGATCGCGCCTCCAATCGTCCCACGGGTCGCCTGGGGCACACCCCCTCTGCTAATCCATGGCCCCATGACGAAGATGTGTGAAGGACGAGTTGTGATCATCACCGGCGCCGGCCGGGGCATCGGCCGTGAATACGCGCTGATGATGGCGGGCGAGGGCGCCAAGGTCGTGGTGAACGACGTCGGCGGGTCCCGCGACGGTGCGGGTCACTCGGAGGGCCCGGCCCACGACGTGGTGGCCGAGATCGAGGCCATGGGTGGCGAGGGCGTGGCCAACGGCGACGACATCTCCACCTGGGAGGGCGCCGGCAACGTCGTCAAGCAGGCGATCGACACCTTCGGCACCCTCGACGTCGTCGTGAACAACGCCGGCATCCTGCGTGACCGGATGCTCGTGAACATGACCGA
>JBDUBS010000531.1:0-6041 GCA_040003875.1 Acidimicrobiia bacterium
GACGGTGCCGCCTCCAACAACAGCCTCGACCTGCTGGCCGACGTGAAAATCCTTGCGCTCCTCCAGAAGCACAGCCACGACGACCCGAAGGTCCTGCCGGCCGCCGAGGCGTGGGCCGTGGCGACCGGCGTGCTCGCCCCTCGGCTCGGCGGGTCACCCGTCGCCGTCGGGCAACCCGCCGACTTTCTCCTGGTCGACGCCGACGCGGTCGAGATGGCGCTCGCGCCGCTCGTCGACGCGCTCGTGTACTCGGGCTCGGGCGCGGTGGTCGACTCGGTCGTGATCGACGGCCGCGTCGTCATGGAGCATCGACGCGTCGACGGCGAGGAAGAAGTCCGCGCTCGTGCCCTCGAATGCGCGCGCCGAGTCCGCCACATCACATGATCCGTCGACCGACTTCCGAACGAAGGTTTCCATGACCACCGACTCGCACCTGCCCGACCACAGCGCCGCGTACCGCGGAGTGCGGGAACGGATCATCGACCTCGTGCGCTCGGAGCCGCCGGAACGCCAGATGATGGTGGCGCCCGCCACGCCGGACTGGCGGGTTCACGACGTGGTGGCGCACCTCGCGGGAGCCACCTCCGACGTGCTGGCGGGACGACTCGAGGGCGTCGGTAGCGATCCGTGGACCGCCAAGCAGGTGGAGGATCGTCACGACGTCCTCACCGAGGTGGTGCTCGACGAGTGGGACACCAACTCCGTGCAGATCGATCCGATGGTGCCGACGTTCGGTCCCGCCTCGGGTCAGATCGTGCTCGACGCCGTGACCCACGAGCACGACATCCGCGACGATCTTCACCCCCCGCACCGAGGACTTCACCGGCTGAGTCAGGCGGTGGCAGCGAGGACTTCGCGGGCGGCCTCGAGGTCGGTGTCGAACACGCACACCCGGAATCCGTCGACCAGCGCGTAGTACGGCACCACGCCCGCGGCGTCGCCGAACTTGGTCATGGCCTGGATCCCGGCGGTCTCCAGGAACGACATCGCCATCTCCGCCTCGAACCGGCTCGGATAGTTGGCCACTTCGACGATGCGACCGTCGGGCCGGGGCGCGCGTTTCACGCCGCCACCGTAGGCCGGGTGGGCCGGGTCGGGTCGTCGGCGAGACACGGGAGGAATACGTGAACGTTGCCAGTACCGTGACCGCCTCGTGACCTCTCCCTTCGCGCCGTTCAAACACCGGATCTTCGCGGCGTTCTGGACCGGCGCGTTCCTGTCCAACATCGGCACGTGGATGGAGACCGTCACGGTGGGCATCTACGTGACCCACGCAACCCACAACCCGGCCTGGACCGGGCTCGTCGCGGCCGCGGGTTTCGCGCCCGGAGCGATCCTCGGACCCGTCGGAGGCGCGCTCGCCGATCGCATCCCGCGCAAGCGGCTGTTGCTCACGACGACATCGATCCAGACCATCCTCGCGACACTCCTTGCCTTCCTCGCCGCGACCGGCTCGCCGAGCCCCGGTCTCGTGACCCTGATCGTGTTCGCCGGCGGTTGCGCGCAGGCCATCGGCTTCCCCACGTACCAGTCGCTCCTTCCCGACTTGGTGCCACCGGAGGACCTCGTGGGTGCGGTCGCGTTGTCCAGCGCGCAATGGAACCTCGGCCGGGTGTTGGGACCCCTCCTCGCCGGTGTTGCCATCGGAATCGGTGGGTACGGCCTGGCGTTCGGCGTCAACGCGTTCAGCTTCTTCGCCGTCATCGCGGCGATCGGGCTGCTCCGACTCCCTCTACCGCAGCCGAAGGAGGGCCAGACCATCTTCGGGTCCATCGCTGAGGGCGTTCGCTACGTGCGCCGGGACCCGGGCCTGCGCGTCGTGATGGGGTACATGTTCATCAACACGTTTCTCGCCGCGCCGTTCATCGCGCTCGTGCCCGCGATGGCACAGATCGTGCTCGACGCCGGCAAAACCGGTACGTCCGTACTCGTCACCGCGCAAGGCATCGGCGCGGTCGCCATGGCACTCGCCCTCGGGACGCTGACCGCGCGCGTCGGGAACCGGCGCATGCTCCTGCTCGTCCTCTGGACCCTGCCGCCGTCCCTGGTCCTGTACGCATTGATGCCGAACCTTGCGACGAGTGCCGCGGCGCTGCTCCTCGTCGGCTTCATCTATCTCGGTGCGTTGTCGAGCTTCATCAGCATCGCCCAGATCCGAGCCCCGGCCGAGGTCCGGGGCCGCGTCGTCAGCCTGCTCGCAGTGGTGCTCGGCTCGCTCTACCCGCTCGGCGCCGTGATCCAGGGTGTGGTCGCCGATGCGATCGGGCTGCGCGAGACCACGATCGGCGCGGCCGTGCTGATGCTCATCGCCCTCGCCGCCCTGAAGCTGCGCAACCCGCGGTTCGCCGACGCGCTCGAACTCCCGTCGGCTGCGGTTGAAGTACGGTCCCCTCCGCCCTGAACCTCTGCAGTTCCGGGCGACCTGAACCGAACGAACCGATCCGAACCGCACCGGGGAGCCCACATGGCCGCAGTCGAAATCGAACGCAACGACCGGGTCGGAATCATTCGACTCAACCGTCCCGAGGCGCGCAACGCCGTCAACGGCGAGCTGGCGACCGGCGTCGAGGCGGCCCTCGACGAGTTCGAGACGGACGCGGGCATCCAAGCGGTCGTGCTGACCGGAAACGGGTCGACGTTCTGTGCCGGCGCCGACCTCAAGCTGGTCGCGACCGGACGGGGCGCCGAGATGGCCACCGCCAAGGGCAACTTCGCCGGCGTCGTGCGGCGGGTGTACTCGAAGCCGCTCATCGCCGCGGTCAACGGCCCGGCGCTCGCCGGCGGTTTCGAGATCGTGCTCTCGTGCGATCTCGTGGTTGCGGCCGATCACGCCATCTTCGGCTTGCCCGAGGTCAAGCGGGGTCTGTTCGCCGCGGCCGGCGGTCTCCTCCGACTGCCGCAGCGCATCCCGCTCGCCACCGCCACCGAGCTGGCGATCACGGGCGACCCCATCGACGCGACCCGGGCCCACCAGCTCGGCCTCGTGAACCAGGTGGTCCCGGCCGATCAGGTGATGGACGCCGCGCTCGCCCTGGCCGCGCGGATCGCCGCCAACGGACCGCTGGCGATCAAGAACACGTTGACCATGGTGCGAGAAGCCGGCGACCTCGGCGAGGAAGCAGGCTGGACCCGCAACTTCGAGCTGGCGATGGAGGTCTTTGCGTCGAAGGACTCGATCGAAGGCGCGACCGCCTTCGCCGAGAAGCGCGAGCCCCGCTGGACCGGGACGTGATCGCCCGGCGCTGATCAATCGGCGGTCTGGACCCGCCGTTCGTGCGTATCGGTGATGAGCGTCACGACCGACCGGGCGGCGAACGCCGCGGCGAGCATCGCCGCCGCGCCGACCCCGGCCACGATGCGCGTCGCGGTCTGGTCGAACACGGCCTGCGCGGGGATGATCAGCAATCCACACAACGTGCCGAGCAACCACATCGCCCACCACCGCTGGATCACCGACCGGCGCCGGTCGTCGGCCGGAACCATGTCCATCGCCGACTGGTAGGGCCACCACAGGTTGACCACCGGGATGACGAACGACAGCGTCGCGAGCATCGGGCTGCGGCGCGCCGGGAGACCGGCACCCCATCCGGACCGCGCCGCACGGTAGAACCAGACGAGGAAGAGCACCCCGACGAGGATCGTGATGGGCAGCACCAGGCTCGAGAACGAACTGCCGCTGGGTGGGGCATCGACGGTGGTGCCGGTCCGGACCATCTCGTCCCAGTGCTCCACGAACCACTTGGCCTGCGCCGCGTTGGCGAACATCCCGAACGCCTGGGCCACCCCGGCCACCACGAGCAGCGGTTGCAACCACCGGGCGAGTGCCCGTTCGCTCTGCACGTCGACCGCTTGCATCGCCGGTGGCGGTCCACTGACGTGACCGGTCCAGGCGTCGCCATCCCACCACCGCATCGCGGCCAACCGCCACGGGTCGGGATGCCAACCGGCCGGTATCGGCCCGGACTCGCCGCCCTCGGGTCTGACCGGTCCCTCAGGGTCCGATCCCGCGGGCGCCGCCGACGCGACGATCGCGGAACTCGGCGCGGCATCACCGCCGGATCCCGCGGCGCGCGTGTCGCGCGCCCAGGCCGAACCATCGAAGTATCTCTCGTCGTCGGTGCCCCATGGATCGGGGTACCAGCCCGCAGTGCGGGTGTCGTCGGCCACGCCTACTCCCTGTCGTCAGCGTGCCATGCTCGCGCACATGCGACCCCCATCCCGGCCCGGCCCGGATTTCACCGCCCGGGACCCGCATGCGGGCTGAGGAACTCAGCACTCCGGCCCTGGTCGTGGATCGCGAGCTGCTCGACGCCAACCTCGCAACGATGGCGCAGGCGCGGCCCGGAGGCACCTGCAGGCCCCACGTGAAAGCCCACAAGACGACCGCGCTCGCGCGCCGGCAGGCCGACCTCGGCCACCTCGGGTTCACCGCGGCGACGCCGCGCGAAGTCGTGGGCCTGGCCCGGGCCGGTCTGGTACACGACCTGCTCCTGGCCAACGAGACGGTCGACGCCGAGCGCCTGCGAGCGATGGCCGACTGCCAGGCGAGGGTGACCGTCGCCGTCGACTCCGCCGAGACGGTGACCGCGGCGGCCGACCACGGAATCCGAGAGGTCCTCGTCGACGTCAACGTCGGCCTCCCCCGCTGCGGATGCGCTCCGGAAGATGCGGGACGCATCGCCGACATGGCGCGGCAGCGGGGACTCGTCGTACGCGGCGTCATGGGTTACGAAGGCCACGTGTACCTCCACTCGGATCGATCGGAACGCGCCGCGGCGACCGAGATCGCGATGGATCTACTCGTCGCCGCGCACGGACGAGTAGGAGGCGACGTCGTCTCGGCCGGTGCGACCGGCACCTACGACGTCAACTCGGTCGCCACCGAGATCCAGGCCGGGTCGTATGCGTTGATGGACCAGACGTTCGCGCCGATGATCCCGGCCTTCGTCCCGGCCCTGTGGATCGAGTCGACCGTGATCAGCGTCGGTCGCGGGTACGCCGTCGCCGACTGCGGACTCAAGGCGCTCGGGATGGACCACGGCAACCCGACGGTCGCCGGCGCCACGGTCCTCTTCGTGTCCGACGAACACCTGACCTTTCGCACCGACCACGTTCCGCGCGTCGGCGACCACCTCCGGGTGTGGCCGGCCCACATCGACCCCACCGTCGCGTACCACGAGCACATGCACGTCGTCACCGGCGATGAGGCGGGTGCCGAGATCGTCGACGAGTGGGCGGTCGACCTGCGAGGCTGGTGACTGCACGCTCGGCCGGTATCTTGCCGACCCATGACACCGGCAGGCACCGACGCAACCGAACAAGCCCGACTCGTCCGTGACGGCGAGGCCAGTCCCCTCGAACTCGTCGACGACGCCATCGCGCGCATCGAGGCGACGAACCCGGACCTCAACGCAGTAATCCGCGACCGCTTCGAGCAGGCGCGTACCGATGCGGTTGGCCCCGTGCCCGACGGACCGTTTCGCGGGGTGCCGATCCTGTTCAAGGATCTCAGCTGTGAGATCGAAGGCGAATCGCTGCACGAAGGCATGCGCTTCCTCAAGGACAACGACTACCGCGCCCTCCGCACCGACGCGCTCGCGGCGCGTTTCCTCGCCGCCGGGTTCGTGTGTGTCGGTCGCACGAACACTCCCGAGATCGGGTTGCTCCCGACGACCGAACCCGAGGCGTACGGGCCGACGCACAATCCGTGGCGGACGGGCTACACCACGGGCGGTTCGAGTGGCGGTTCGGCTGCCGCGGTCGCGAGCGGCATGGTCGCAATCGCCCATGCCAACGACGGCGGCGGCTCCATCCGCATCCCGGCGTCGTGCTGCGGTCTGGTGGGACTCAAGGCGAGCCGCGGCCGGGTCCCGATCGGCGGCGATCTCAACGAGATCTCCAACTTCCTGATCGCCGAGGGTGTGGTGACGCGCACGGTACGCGACACCGCGGGCGCGCTCGACAGTCTGAGTGGCGTCCGCCACGGCGGCGCCGCCCAGCCGGCGCCGCCGCGCCGTGCGTACCGGGACGAGGTCGGCCGC
>JBDUBS010000569.1:0-1823 GCA_040003875.1 Acidimicrobiia bacterium
CAGGAGTGGGTCGGCGTTCATCGCCCACAACACCGCGGCCTTGATCGGCGAGACGTGACTCACCGCGATGACCTGATCGGGCCCGATCGTCTCGGCACAGAACGACGCGACCCGCTCACCGACCGCCAACAGACTCTCACCGCCGGGCGGGGCGAAACTCGCATCCTTGCGCCAACGGGCCAGGTCGGCGGCGGGGAACTCGGAGAAGGAGCGCTCGTCCCATTCGCCGTAATCCAACTCGACCAGGCGCGTATCGATCTGCACATCGATCCCCAGTGCGGCGGCGATGCACAGCCCCGTCTCGCGGGCCCGCGCCAGCGGGCTGGTGACCACGAGGGTCGCGCCGCTGGACGCAAGGACCTCGGCGAGTCGCGTGGCTTGTTCCCGGCCCCGATCGGTCAGAGGCGGATCCGCCCGTCCGAGCGCGAGGCGATCGCGGTTCGGTGCGGTCTCACCGTGGCGGACCAGGTGGATCATGTGGGCTCCGACAGGCGGCCGGTCCGAAGGAACTAGGCGCGTGGGCCGGAGCGATCGAGCCCGAACCGGCCGAGCGACCACCCGATGATCGCCATGCCTGCGGCCTCGCCGAGCACGAGCAATGTGGGCGGTGGCCACAACTCGACTGTGCCCCAATCGCGCCCGAGGAGCGGCCAGAGAAAGGAGTGGTCGTGGAGGAACGCCCCCGACAGCACCAGCCCGCAGAACCAACCGATAGGAACGCACACCAACCGACGCCGCACCAACCGTGGTCGGCCGATCGTGCCGATCATGACGATCGTGAGCACGGCGGCCGCGACCACGATCGAGTGGCCGGGACCAAAATGGCCGATGGGAAGGTCGACGAGCAGCGGCAGCAACGATCCGAGAGCGATCAAGCGGTAGTCGAGCCCACGACTCCGGAACACTTCGTAGATGCCGAGCACCGACGGCCCGACGAACCAGAAGAACACGACCGGCTCAGGTTGCGGCCGCGTCAAGGGCGGCGTTCACGAGCGCGTCGGCCTCGGTGTTGTCCTCGCGGTAGACGTGTTGGAGGTCGACCTCGGCGTAGCCGCGGAGCAACTCCATCGCGCGCCGGTACAGCGGTTGGAGTCCAGCATTCTTGACCCGGTACCGGCCTTCGAGCTGCCGGATGAGCAGCTGCGAATCGGCCCGGACCTCGATCCGGTGCGCATCGAACTCCGCGGCGGCCTCGAGACCCGAGATCAACGCTTGGTACTCCGCGACGTTGTTGGTCGCGATCCCGATCGTCTCGCTCACGGTGGTGAGCACCCGCGCCGGTTCGCGCGACGCATCGAGGACGACCGCGCCGATCCCGGCCGGACCGGGGTTCCCGCGCGAGCCGCCGTCGCAGAAGATCCGCACGGTGCGCAGGGCCGGTTCGAAGCCCGGCAACGACTCGGTGACCACGGCGTCAGGGCTCATCGGGCGAGTTTCACAGGTGAGCCCTCACGCGCTCGGGACGAGAATGGCACCGCAGTTGTCGCAGTGGGACACCGCCGCCCCGTCGGGGGCATGGCGGATGCGATCCACTTCCGACGCCGGGATCGTCAGCCGGCAGCCCTGACAGGTGTGGCCCACCAGCTTCGCCACGCCCGCGCCCCGGTTCGTGACCCGCACCCGCTCGTAGAGCGCGACGAGTTCGGCGGGGATGGTCGCCGTCGAGGCGACCCGAGCCGCGGCTTCGGTCCCGATCTCGGCGTCGATGATCGACTCCTGTTCGGCGATGACCGCGCGCGCACGGGTGATGTCGGCTTCGGCCGCGCTCACCTGCACGTCGAGCGCCGCCAACTCGCCGTCCACGAGTTCCTGTTGCTCCATGA
>JBDUBS010000208.1:0-6017 GCA_040003875.1 Acidimicrobiia bacterium
TGCACACCCCGCAGTCGTAGCACGGCGTCCACCGGCAATCGGGGAGCCCGTGCGCGGCCAACGACGCCTGCCAGTCCTGCCAGAGGAAGTCGCGGTGCAGGCCGGCGGCGATGTGGTCCCACGGCAGGACCTCGTCCTCGGTCCGGTGCCGGGTGACGTACCAGTCGGGATCGAGTCCCTCGGCCGCCATCGCGTCGGTCCACCGAGCCAGTTGGAAATGCTCGGACCATTCCTGGAACGTGCCGCCCGCCCTCCAGACGCGTTCGATCACCGCGCCGATCCGACGATCACCCCGAGACGCGATCCCTTCGGCGAAGGTTGCCTGCGGGTCGTGCCATTTCACCCGGGCGGCGGTCTTGCGCAAGTCGTCGCGCAGCAGCGTGATCTTGCGTTGCAGCTCCGCGGCGCCGTTCTGCCCGAACCACTGGAACGGCGTGTGGGCCTTGGGGACGAAGCCGCCGACCGAGACCGTCGCGCTCGCCTGCTTGGTGAACTGCTTGCCGATCTTGACCACGTTGCGGGCGAGTTCCGCGATTCCGAGGGTGTCCTCGTCCATTTCCGTCGGCAACCCGACGAGGAAGTAGAGCTTCACCCGACGCCAGCCCTGTGAGTAGGCACCCTCGACCGCCGCGTAGAGATCCTCTTCGGTGATCAGCTTGTTGATCACCTGGCGCAGCCGCCACGATCCGCCCTCGGGCGCAAAGGTGAGGCCGGTCCGACGGACCTTCTGGATCTCGCTCGCGATGCCGACCGTGAACGCGTCGACGCGCAGCGACGGCAGCGAGACCCCGACGTTCCCGCACCCGATCTGATCGCTCACGAGGTCGGAGACGAGCGCATCGATGCCGCTGAAGTCGGCGCTCGACAGCGAGGTGAGCGCCACTTCGTCGTAGCCGGTCCGGGCCAGCCCTTGCTCCACCATCGACCGCACCTGGTCGGCCGGACGCTCCCGCACCGGGCGCGTGATCATCCCGGCCTGACAGAACCGGCAACCACGGGTGCACCCACGGAACAACTCGACGTTGAGGCGATCGTGCACCACCTCGATCAGGGGTACCAGCTGCTCCTTGGGGTACGGCCATTCCGCGAGATCGGCCACCGTTCGCTTGTCGACGACCGCTGGCACATCGGCGTACCGCGGTGTGACCGAGCGCAGAGCCGGCCCGTCGTAGGTGACGTCGTACATCGACGGCGCGTAGACACCGGGAACCGAGGCCAACTCCCGGAGCACTCCCTCGCGACCGCCCGGACACCCGGCTCCCTTCCAGTCACGAACTCGCTCGGTCATCTCGCCGACCGGTTCCTCGCCATCGCCGATCACGAACACGTCGACGAAATCGGCCATCGGCTCGGGGTTGAACGTGCAGTGGCCACCGGCGACGACGATCGGATCGGTCACCTCCCGCCGGTCGCTCCGCACCGGGATGCCACCCAGGTCGAGGCACTCGAGCAGGTTGGTGAACACCAACTCCGCCGAGAGATTGAAGGCCACGACATCGAAGTCGCCCGCAGCACGATGGGTGTCGACCGAGAAGAACGGGACCGCATGGGTCCGCAGTGCCGCCGCCATGTCCAGCCAGGGGGCGTACGCGCGCTCCGCGGCCGCGTCGTCACGTTCGTTGAGGATCTCGTAGAGGATCTGGAGGCCCTGATTGGGCAGCCCGATCTCGTACGTATCCGGGTAGACGAGGAGCCACGACACCGAGCCCGGGCCGTGGTGGGGAACCCGACTCCCTCGCTCCATGCCGATATAGCGGGCCGGCTTCTCGACCCCGGCCAAGAGCGGTTCGATCCGCGGCCAGAGGCTGGTCATGAGGGCCCCACTGTACTCGGCGCCCGTCGACGGTCGGGGGCGACGAACCCCACTCAGGGGCTCGTCGTGGTCGTCGTGGTCGTGGTGGAGGTCGACGTCGTCGAAGTACTCGACGTGCTGGTGGTCGTGGGCGGCGCCGTCGGCGGTGAGGTCGGCGGCGGTGCGGTGGTCGTCGTCGGATCCGAGAACGGTGCGGGGACATGCGGACCGTTCAGGACGTAGACCGGCGTCCCTGAAGGCAGCGAGGCGTAGATCCAGTCGGCCGAGACCATGGGCACGCGAACACATCCGTGAGACGCGGGGCCGCCGGGGACCGAGAGCGCGCCGTGGATCGCGATGTTGCCGTTGAAGTAGGACGGCTTGTACAGGCGGCCGAGCTTGCCGGTCTGCCAGCCACCGACCTTGCCGCCCACGCGGAAAGAACCACCCGGGGTGACCGCGGTCGCACACTGGCCGTCGACGCAGAACCGCTCGCCACTCCCGGTCGAGACCGAGACGATCCGGTACAGCGCGTTGGCCTTGTAGAAGAAGAGCACCTGACGGGCGACGTCGACCTCGACCCGGTTCGAGCCACCACCGGCGACCAGCGGATCGGCGATGACCGGGCTGGCGAGTTTTCCGAGCGTGGCGGCACCGGCGACACCGTCACGGCCCAAGCCGTTCATCTTCTGGAAGGCCATGACGGCCTGGGTCGTCGCCGCGTCGTAGGAGCTGCCGGGGCTCACGTCGTAGTGGAGATCCGAGAGTTGCTGGCGCAGCGCGGCCACCTTCTCGCCCGAGTCACCCGGCCGCACGCCGTCGAACGGGACGGTGGTGCTGCTGGTCGTGGTCGAGGAACTGGTGGAACTCGATGTGGTCGAGGACGCGTGCGCGCGCCGCTTCGTCTTGTGCGCCACCGCACGTTCGGAGCCCGATCCTCCGCCGCATGCCGTGACCCCGACGAGTAGCAGGCTCGCGCCCACTGCCAACCAGGCCCTGCGCCGGTTCAACTGAACCTCCTCATGCGCACATTTCCCACCAGACCGATGCTCGCGAACGAAACAATCACCGACGATCCCCCGTAACTCATGAAGGGAAGGGGAATCCCGGTCACCGGCATGATGCCAGTTGCCATACCCACGTTCTCGAAAACCTGGGCCACGAACATGGCCAGGACCCCCATACACACCAACATCCCGAACGGGTCCTGGGCGAGACGAGCCGCGCGGGAGGTCCGCCAGACGATCACCGCGAACAGCCCCAATACGAACGCACCGCCCACAAACCCCAGCTCCTCGCCCACCACCGTGAAGATGAAGTCCGTGTGTTGTTCGGGCACGTGGGCGCCGATCGTCTGCGACCCGCCGAAGAGTCCCTGACCGGTCAGTCCACCGGTACCTACGGCGGTGACCGCCTGATCCTGGTTGTAGCCCGCACCCTGGGTGTCCGCGCCGTTGTTGTCGAACTGGGTCAACCGGTCGAGCTGGTACTGGTCGAGTACCCCGGCGTCGACGGCGACGACGGCCAAGGTCATGGCCAGGAGCAGGAGCACCACCAGGTGGCGCGCCTTGGTTCCGGCCATCAGCAGGATCGTGAACGCCATCGCCATCAGCACCACGTCGGTGCCGAGGTCGGGCTGCAACATGATGAGACCCATCGGCAGCGCGCAGATCGCGAGCGCGATCACCAGCCGACGCGCGTTCATCTCCTCGCGATGGATCGTGCAGTACGCGGCGAGCACGAGGGTGAGGAAGATCTTCGCGAACTCGCCCGGTTGCATCTGGAACGCGCCGATGTCGAATCGGGCCTGGGCACCTTTCACCGACACGCCGAACTTCAACACCACGATGAGCATGAGGACGGTGGCGCCGTACCCGATCAGCGAGAGCTCACGCAGCCGCCGGTAGTCGATGAGCATCAGACCCACCATCACGACGACGCCGACGACGATGGCAATGACCTGACGTTTCACGAAGTAAAGCGGATCGACGTGCTGGATCTCGAGCCGGTGCCGCGTCGACGCGTAGATCATCAGCGTGCCGAGCGCGGCGAGAAGCGCTGCCGAACCGAACAGCAGCGGGTCCAGGTGACGAACGGGTGAGGACAGGAACCGCTCGCGACGCTCGGAGACGATGACGGCCACGTCAGTTCCCCCGGGGCGGGGCGATGTTGACGACGGGGCCGACCGGAAGCTGGTTGAGTTGCTCGATCACGGCGCGGGCGATCGGCGCCGCGGTCTGCGCGCCGTAGCCGCCCTCTTCGACCATGGCCAGCACGATGTACTTCGGGTTGTCGGCGGGGGTCATCCCGACGAACCACGAGGTGTTCTGCTTCGGCGCGGCCTGCGCGGTGCCGGTCTTGCCGGCCGCGAGCCCGGACGGGAATCCCGCGAAGGCGGCGGCGGCGGTCCCCTTCGGGTCGGCGACCACACCGCGGAGCCCCGCGAGGATCGTGTCCCGCCCGGGGATCGCGACGGTGCTGAGCGTGATCGGTGCGACGGCCCGCAGCACTTTGCCGTGCGCGTCGAGCACTGCGTCGGCCACCCGTGGCTGCAGTCGGGTGCCCCCGTTGGCGAGCGTCGCGTACGCAGATGCCATCTGGATCGGGGTCACGAGGACGTCGCCCTGACCGACCGCCGATTGGATGTTGTCGCCCGGCAACCAATCGGGGTACGGGAAGGCTTTGGGGTTCGCGTCGTGGATCTTCGTCTTCCACGCTGCGTCGGGCACGCGACCCACCGACTCGGTCGGCAGCGCGATCCCGGTCTGGGAACCGAATCCGAACTCACGCGCGACCTTCTGGAGCTCGTCGCCGAACGGCTGCTGGTGGTGGTACCGGAAGAACAGGTCCCCGCCGATCGAATAGAAGAACGCGTCGCTCGACACGGTGAGGGCCCGGGCCAACGCAACGTGGCCGTTCGCGCCCTCCCCCACGAACGGATGCTGCGGGTCAGTGGGATAGCGGTACTCGCCGGGGTCGTTGATCGTCTTGGTGGGCGTGATGATGCCGGAGTTGAGACCGGCGACCGAGGTCACCAGCTTGAACGTGGATCCCGGGGCGTAGGCACCGGACACGGCCCGGTCGACGAGCGGGAGATTGTTCTCCTTGGCCGCCAGCCAGTTCCAGGTCGTCATCGGGATCCCGTGGACGAACTGATTGGCGTTGAAATCGGGTTTGGACGCGAGCGCGACGACCGATCCGGTCGCCGCGTCGAGCACCACCACCGCGCCGGCCGGCGCGTTCAGTTTGCGGTACCCGTTCTTCTTGTAGGCGATGTCCTGTGCCGTGCGCGCCGAGTCGATTCCCTGCTGCAGCGCAGACTCGGCCGTCTTCTGCACGTCGAGGTCCAGTGTCAACCGCACGTCGTGACCGGGCTGCGACGCTTTGGTTCCGGTCCGACGGAGCACGCGGCCCGAACTGTCGACTTCGATCTTGGTGACACCCGGGCGACCGCGTAGGTCGGACTCATAGGTGAGTTCGACACCGCTCTTGCCGATCTCGTCGCCGAGCCGGTACTGGTTCGGGTCGACCTGCGCCTTCAGCTCCGCCGCGTTGATCTCACCGAGATATCCCAGCTCGTGGAACGCGACCGAACCGTTCACGTAGCGCCGCACCGGCGCCGCCTCGGCGCGGACGCCCGGGAACTCCGACCGGTGTTCCGCGATGTAGACGAGCGCGGCTTCGTCGACTCCGTCAGCCACCTTGAAGGCCGTGAAGGGCGAGTTGCGGGGATCGGACAGATTCGCGTTGAGGGTGGCGGCCGGCTTGTCGAGCAGTACCGACAGGTGCGCGATCACTTGGCGCAGCTGTTTCGGGTCCAGCTTGCGGCTCACCGTGATCTGGTTCTCGACCTGATTGTCGACGAGCACCCGGCCCTGTGCATCGAGAATGCGCCCGCGCAGCGGTGGATCCACGATTTCCCGCACCGAGTTGCTCACCGCGGCGGCGCTGAACTGGTCGGTCGCCGCCACCTGGAGGTACCACAGGCGGGCGAACAACGCGCTGAAGAGCGCGAGCACCACGACGCCGACGATGCTGCTGCGGACCCTCGTCTCGCTCACGCTGGGTCACTACCCGAGCGGGGTCGGCCCGCGCCGCGGGGATGCGAGTTGGCTACCACTGTCAATATCCTGCCGCACCGACAGGGCTTCCGTGCCGCGGGTGGGCCACGGAGATGGCCAGTGGGAAGATCGCCACTGCCACCACTCCGTCGTAGAGCGCCGCC
>JBDUBS010000202.1:0-6014 GCA_040003875.1 Acidimicrobiia bacterium
CAACCATTTTCCGGCGCCCGACGCCGCCCGGCCCCACCATTCCGAGCCGTCCCACCATCGTTTCCGTCGGGGGTCCGTCGGATCGGGAAACCAGCCCGCATCACCTCGACATGTCGAGGAACCGGAGCCCCGAGTGCGGCGACCAGCGACATCCCGCGGCGACGGAAGCGACGCCAATCGCGAACAGGGTCACGCCGAGGACGAGTGGACTCACGACCGCGTAGTCGACGCCTCAGGAACTCGCGAGGGAACGGTCTTCAGTGCGACGAACCCCAGCGCAGCCGTCACTACTGGTATCCACCGGGATCGGCTCGCCACTCCGAGCAGCGCCGTGGCCACGAACAGACCGGTGAAGTCGCTGACCTTCCCCGTCACCAGGCCCGGACTGGCCGCCTTGAGCACATGATCGTTCAGCGCGAGCAGGGCGACCGCGACGATGAACCAGGGGTCGGCGAATAGTCGCCATCGCGATCCCGGCCCGATCCCCATCTCGGTCGCAACGTCAGATGGCGCGCATCCGGTTGTTGCGGGCGTTGTGCTCGACCTCGGCGCGGCCGAGGTGTTCCATGAGCGGCGGGACGTACATGCCGAACCGACCCCGGAGACCCTTCTTCAGGCCGTACCAACCCTTGATCGGGTTCGACGCCGACCGCGCCCACGCCTCGACCGTGTCGTCCTTCGCCGGCTTCTGCTCGTCGGCCGAACCCAGGTCCATCCAGTCGCCATGGGCCGAGAGCATTGCGTGGAGATCGTCGAGACACCGAGCGTCGTAAAGCAGGACGGTCTTGCCCACGGTGCACACGATGACGTCGACGCCGTCGCGCGTGTCCCGATGCATCGTGTACTCGGAGCTGAGGGGCGGGGTCCTCAGCTTCCACGGGTCCTGCGGAGTCCCCGATCCACTACTGCTCGCGGCGTCGCTCAATCGTTCGCTCCTCGTCTCGCGGGCGGCCAGCATGCCCGAACGCACGGTAGCCGTGCTCGGGACCGATTCAGCGGGAGAGCACGCCGAGGTCGCCGGCGGCCAGGCGCGTGAGTGGCTCGACCCGCCGGTCGTAGGACCACTCGGCCTCGGCCAGCGCGCGAGCTCGCGTGCCCATCCGCTCCCGGAGTTGCGGATCGTCGAGCAATTGCAAGAGCCGGGTCGCGACGAGGTTCTCGTCGCGCGGTTCCACCACGAATCCGGTCTCACCGTTGAGCACCGCTTCGTGCGAACCACCGCTGCGCCCGGCGACGCAGGCGAGCCCCGAGGCCCCGGCCTCCAGGAACACAATGCCGAAGCCCTCGGCTTCGAGACCACGCCACCGGTCACGGCACAACATCGCGAACACGTCGGCGGCGCGATGGGCCAGCGGGAGCTCCGCCTCCGAGACGCGGCCGAGAAACCGCACGCGATCCAGGACGCCGAGTTCGCCGGCGCGGCGTTCGAGCCGTGATCGATCCCGGCCAGCACCGACCAGCGCGACGAGGACGTCGGCCGGGAGGTGCACCACGGCGTCGATGAGTACGTCGAAACCCTTTCTCGGCACCATGCGGCTCGCGCCCAGCACGATGCGTGCGTCGCGAGGCAGACCGAGGGCGTCGCGCGCGGCCGACCGTTCCTCCTCGTCGACCGCGGGCCGGAACCGTTCGGCATCGATGCCCGGCGGCACCACGATGGCCGGAAGTACGCGACCCGCCGCGTGCACACCCTCGGCGAGTGGATAGCCACCGGCGGCCACCACTCCCGTGGCCGACCGCAATACGCGCGCCAGCAACGGCCGGGTCGGCAGCCGTCCCGGAACCGTGATCTCCGCGCCGTGGAGCACGACCACGACGGGCGCGGCACGCAGACGGGGCACGATCAGACCGAGCGGCAACGCGGGATCCACGAAGATGACGTCGGCCCGTACCTCGCGCGCCAGTGCGTCGATGTCGCGGGCGAGCCCCGGAGTCGGCAGCAACACCTTCTCGCGGCGGCGCACGACCCGGAACGACTGCTGCGCGTCCCATTCCGACGCGCCCGGGTAGGGAGTGGTCACGACGGTGGTCTCGGCCGCCGGCAGCCGCCGCCACAGCTCCCACAGGTACGACTGGATGCCGCCGATCTTCGGCGGGAAGTCGTTGGTCACCAGGAGCGAGGTCACGTGCCCGGCTCGGGTTCGGGGATCTCGTACTCGGCATGAACAGCCGCGTGCGCTTCGCGAACCCTGGGATCGACACCGCTCCACAGCAGGGCCAGGCCGACCAACGCGAAGAGTGCGCCCGCGAGGAACCCACCTCGATAACTCGAGAAGGAGACCACGACGCCGACGATGAGCGAACCGAGCCCCTGCGACGCGTCGAAGAACGTGGAGAACGTGCCGACCACCGACGCACGTTCGGCCTCGTCGACTCCCATGAGCGCGAGCGTCATGAGGTTCGTGTACATCATCGACATCCCGAACGCGAAGATCGCGGTCCCGACGATCAGGCCCGGGACGGTCGGCCACGCCGCGATCACGATCATCGCAGCCGCGGCCCCACCGAGCGCGAGCGTCCCACCGCGCAACGGGCCGAGCGAGTCGGGCAACCGGGCACCGAAGACGCGGATGACGAGGACGAGTCCGCCGTAGAGCAGGAAGAACCCACCGACGTCGTGCACACCGATCGTGCGCCCGTAGAGCTTCAGGAACTCGGTATAGCCCGCCAGGGCGATCAGCCCCAGGAACATCATGAGCCCGGGCAGGATCGCCAACCGGTGCAGCAGCGGGCGGCCGGTTGGCGGTGCAACCTCCGGCCGTGTCTCGCGCGTCATCAATCCCAAAACCGTCGCGGTGCCGGCGAACGCCGCGGCGGTGATCCAGACCGCGTCGGAGCCCCACGCCGAATCGATGGTCTCCCCGATGTAGGGCCCGAACGCGAGTCCGCTGTACACCGCGACCGACCAGTACGAGATCGCCTCACCGCGACGGTCGATCGGTGCCAGGTCGGTGATCATCGTGGCCGCGCCGACGAAGAACGCCGCCTCCCCGATGCCACCGAGGAGCCGAAACGTGACGAGGAGCTCCAGGCTGGTTGCCCAGACGTACGCGAGGGTTGTGACCGCGACGATCGCCGCGCCACCGATCACCAGCGGTCGGCGTCCCATGCGATCACCGAGCCGGCCGGCGAACGGTCGCAGCAACACGGCGCCCAGGGCGAACGCGCCGACCGCGACGCCGACGCCCACGTCGCCGGTGCCGTACTCGTGTTTCGCGAACACCGGGAGAACCGCGAGGCCCGTCCCGAGCGCGATGAAATAGAGCGCGCCGCTCGCCGTGACCAGCACGAACTGGGGGGTCAGGAACCGCTCGCGGGATCGGGCCACGGGTTACGGGTTCTCGGCGGCGAACGCGAGTGCATCCGCGAACGATGTGCGCTCGGCGATCATGCGTCGATACTGGATCACCCGTCGGGGCTGGGAAAATCCGAGCACCCCGCTCACGCGCCCGCCGCGTTCGAAGATCGCGACGAAACGATCGTCGTCGGTGGACCCGTGGACGATCTCCATCGGGTCGTCGCCGCCGAACCGACCTGCCGACTGGATCTTCACGTCGTACTGGTCGGACCAGACGAAGGGTACGGCCGCGAAGTCGGCCGCCTCGTCACCTCGGAGCAGCGTCTCGGCGGCGTGGTTGCCCTGCTCGGCCGCGTTGGTCCAGTGCTCGATCCGCATGACCTCGCCGTCGAAGGTCGGATTCGGCCAGCGACACACGTCACCCGCGGCCACCACGCCTGGCGCGGCACGCAACGCGGCATCACACACCACGCCGTTGTCGATGGTCAGGCCCGATCCGGCCAGCCAATCGGTGGCGGGTGCGGCGCCGATCGCCACGAGCACGACATCGGACTCGACGACCGAGCCGTCGACGAGGTGGACCCGTTCGACGCGCCGGTCGCCCGCGATCGAGTCGACGCCGACGCCGAGCCGGAGGTCGACGCCGTGCGCGTGGTGCAGACGGGCGAGGACCGCGCCGATCACGGGACCCACACCACGGACCATCGGTTGGGGCAGCGCCTCCAGCACGGTGACATCGCGACCCTTGCTGCGGGCCGTGGCAGCCACTTCCGCGCCGATGAACCCGGCCCCGATCACACAGAGGCGCGCGCCGCTGTCGACCCGGGCGGCGATCTCGTCGGCGTCGCCGACGGTCCGCAACGTGTGCACGCCGTCGAGATCGGACTGGTCCGGCAGACGACGCGGCGACGATCCGGTCGCGATGACGAGACCGTCGAAGGAGAGAGTGGTGTCACCGACCCCGAGCGTGCAGGCGGCGACGTCGAGCGAATGCGCCGATTCCCCGAGGCGGACGGTGAGGTCGAGTTCGCCGAGGCCGCCACGACTCAGCGCGAGCGAGGCGCGATCGGCGGTGCCGGCGAGATACGCCTTCGACAGCGGGGGCCGGTCGTACGGCTCGTCGGGCTCGGCCCCGATCAACGTGATCGAACCGGGGAACCCCTCGCGCCGAAGCGCCTCGGCCGCTCGGAGCCCGGCGAGCGAGGCCCCGACGACAACGATGTGATGCAACGGTTGGACCGGTCAGGCGAGCGAAATCGCGCCCGTGGGACAGGTCCGGATCGCTTCCTCGACCGCGGGGCGCTGCACCTCGCCCGGCTCCTCCTGGAGGACGTAGAGGAAGTTGTCGTCGCGCACCTCGAACACTTCGGGGGCGGCCGCCATGCACACGGCATTGCTCTTGCACTTGTCGAAATCGACGACGATCTTCATCGTGATCCTCCGGAGCGGTGGGTTGCGGGGACGCGGTGTCGGCACCCTACCGGACGGGCGCGAATCCTGACTCCGGTCGTACTCCTCATGCACCGAATCGTCACTGCCATACTGACGACCCGTCAGATTCACTCCACAGATCGGATCGCCAGTGGCTGCGCGCCCCGCCGACACCGCTCATGACGTATCTGGCCACGACGTATCGGGCCACGACGTCTCGGGGCGACGGCTCGCCCTGCGCAACGTCGACCTCGACGCATTCCTGCATCCGAAGTCGATCGCGCTGATCGGCGCGTCGGAGCAGTCGGCGAAACCCAACACGGCGATGACCCGCAAGTTCGACGCGTGGGCGCGCGCCAACGGTGCCGCGTTCTATCCGGTGCACCCGAAGTACGAGACGATCCTCGGCCACCAGGTGTACGCCTCGCTCGCGGACGTTCCCGGCGAGATCGACCTCGCCATCATCCTCACCGGCAAGGCGGTCGACACCTTCGAGGAGGTGCTCGCGAGCCCGGCGAAGTTCGCGGTCATCTTCGCCGCGGGTTTCAGCGAGACGGGCAAGGAAGGCGCCAAGCTCGAACGGCGCCTCGAGCAGTTGGTCGCCGACGGGAGCGTGCACCTCCTCGGCCCGAACACGAACCTCAATGCCTTCGAGGACTTCCGCTCGGACCTCGAGGGGCCGTCGATCGCGCTGGTCACCCAGTCCGGCCATCAGGGCCGCCCGGTGTTCCAGGGCCAGGAGATCGGCATCCGGCTCACGCACTGGGCGCCGACCGGCAACGAGGTGGACCTCGAGTTCGCCGACTTCGCCGCGTACTTTGCGGAACAGCCCGAGGTCGGCGTGATTGCCTGCTACATCGAGGGCTTCAAGGACGGCCGGACCCTGATGCTCGCCGCTGACCACGCCGCGTCGCTGCACAAGCCGATCGTGATGGTCAAGGTCGGACGCACCGACGAGGGCGCGTCGATGGCCCAGAGCCATACGGGTCACCTCACCGGTTCCGATGCGATCACCTCGGCCGTATTCCGCCAGTTCGGTGTGACGCGGGTCGACGGGCTCGACGAGTTGCTCGAGGTCTCGGCGGGTCTCGCCCGGACCCGGCCCGACCAGGTTCCGAACTGGGCCACGCGGGGTCGCGAGCCGGGAGTCTGCGTGTACGCGAAGAGTGCCGGTCCGGTCGACGAAATGGAGACGACATCTGCAAGGGCATCGTCAAAGCATGACACCAACGCATATAGCACGTGCTTATGATGTTGATACCGCATCTCGTAACGCCGTAGCTGT
>JBDUBS010000515.1:0-1814 GCA_040003875.1 Acidimicrobiia bacterium
TCGTGATCGGTGGGTGCGGACGCTGGACCGGCTTCGGTTCGCAGCGAGCGTCGCGCAGCTGCACGTACCGGCCTTCGAGCGTGCTCGTCTCCTGAGACAGGAGTAGGACGAGCGCCTCCACACCTTCGTCGAATCGGTCGAACCGTTCCTTCAGCGGCGGGAGCGGGATGCCGTACGCGTCGCATTCCTCCTGGTTCCACCCGGCACCGACGCCCACCTCGAGCCGACCGCCGGAGATGATGTCGATGGTCGCAGCCATGTTCGCGAGGACCGCTGGGTGGCGGTACACCATTCCCGTGACTTGACATCCGATGCGTATCCGCCGGGTGGCCTGCGCCATCGCCGCGAGCATCGTCCAACCCTCGAGGCACGGCCCGGTCGAGTCGGAGAAGATCGGAACGAAGTGGTCGAAGTTCCACGCCGACTCGAAGAGGTCGACGTCGTCGGCGGCCCGCCACACGTCGAGCATCGCGTTCCACGTCGTGTGTTGGGGTGCGGTCTTGATGCCGAAGCGCATTTCCCGACCGTACCCCTTCCCATCTCCACACCTTCCTGTCTGCAGAGTGGGGATTCCCTGCACGCGCCGGCAAGAAAGGAGGGCGGAAGGGGACGCGTAGGGTGCCTTCGTGTCCTTCGAGGTCGACGTGGAACGACTCCGCCGGCGCCGCACCGTCAAGTGGACGCTCTACGGCCCCGAGGTCCTCGCCGCCTGGGTCGCGGAGATGGACTTCGACGTGGCCCCGGCCGTGCGCGATGCGCTGCTCGAGGCCGTCGAACGTCAGGACTTCGGGTACGTCGCCGCCGACCTCGGCGATCTGACCACGGCCGTCGCGCGATTCCTCGACAATGCCTACGACTGGGAGGTGGCGCCGACGCGTGTCTTCCCCGTCGCCGACGTCCTCACCGGCATCGCTGCTGCGCTCGCCGCCCTCGTGCCACCCACGACGGCGGTCGTCGTTCCGACTCCGGCGTACCCGCCGTTCTTCGAGGTCATCGGACTCGCGGGCCGGCCCGTCGTTCCCGCGCCCATGCGCCAGGATGCTACGGGCGACTCGCTCGACCTCGACGTGATCGACACCGCGCTCGCGGCCGGCGCCGGTGCCGTGTTGTTGTGCAGCCCGCACAACCCCACCGGGCGCGTCTTCGGTGCCGAAGAGCTGCGGGCGTTGGCGGCGATCGTCGACCGTCACGGCGCCCGCGTGATCGCCGACGAGGTTCACGCGCCGCTCACCTACCCGGGCCATCGCCACATTCCCTACGCGACAGTGTCGGATGCGGCTGCCGATCACGCCATCACCATCACCTCCGCGTCGAAGGCGTTCAACCTGGCGGGATTGAAGTGCGCGCAGGTGATCGCGTCCAACCATGCCGACGCGGCGCGCTGGCGCGCGCTGGGCGGGTTCGAAGTCGCCGGCCCGACACCGATCGGCATTGCGGCCTCGATCGCCGCATACCGCGACGCCACCGATTGGCTCCATGATCTGGTCGCCCGGCTCGACGAGATCCGCGACCTGCTCGGCACCCTGCTGAGCTCCGAGGTGCCCGGCATCGAGTACCGGCCTCCCGAAGCGACGTTTCTCGCCTGGCTCGATTGCTCCCGGCTCGATCTCGACGATCCCGCTCGGTTCTTCCTCGACCATGCTCGCGTCGCGCTGAGCGACGGTCCACCGTTCGGCGCGGGCTGCGAGGCGTACGTTCGGCTCAACTTCGCTACTTCCCCAGCGGTGTTGACCCGGATCGTGGAGGCCATGGGCGCGGCCGTACGGGAGTCGCGCTGACCGATCAGCTCCGGTGGATCTTCGGCTTCGGTTTCC
>JBDUBS010000272.1:0-1811 GCA_040003875.1 Acidimicrobiia bacterium
AGCCGTGATAGGGGCACTGCAGCGTGTCACCCTCGACCCGCCCCTGCGACAGCGTGAAGTGAGCGTACGCACCACCGCGGGTTCGTAGTCGCTCTGGTCGCGGAGTCCGCGGCGGATCAAACGACGGTTGTAGCCGGTCGGTACGAACGCGGGATCGAAGTTGTGGATTGATCGAGGTATGGCACCACGAGGTCGCCCTGCATCGGCCGTGCGAAGAGGTAGCCCTGCATCGTCGTGCAGCCGAGCTCGATCAACACTTCGGCTTGCTCGGAACGCTCCACGCCCTCGGCGACGGTATCGAGATGCAACGTCGTCGCGAGTTGCTGGATGGCCTTCACGACTCCGAGGCCCTCGTGGCTTCGCGTGACGTTGTCGACGAAGCGCTTGTCGATCTTGATCACGTCGATGGGCAGTTCCGCGAGCGACGCGAACGAGGAGTATCCCGTTCCGAAGTCGTCGATCGCTACCCGGACGCCGATGCTCCGCAGTGCGTTGAGCACCTCAATGATGTAACGACCGTCGCCGGCAATGACTGATTCGGTGACTTCGATGGTGAGCGAGGTCGCATGCAGCCCGGTGCTGCTCAGGGCGCGGGTCACATCGTCGACAAAGCGTCCGCCGGCCAGTTGGAGGCGCGACGCGTTGACCGCAACCCCGGCGCGGACTCCGGGACGCGCCTGCTGCCAGGCGCGCGCCTGCTGGCATGCTCGAAGGAGAACTTGGCGGCCGATGTCGATGATGAGGCCGGTGTCCTCAGCAATGGGGATGAACTCCTCGGGCGACACGAAGCTCCTCACGGAGTCGGGCCAACGGGCCAGCGCCTCGAAGGAGGTAACCCGATTCTGTTGCGTGCACACGATCGGTTGATAGTGCACCGTGAGCACGCCCTCGGCGAGTGCACGCCGTAGTGACTGTTCCAGGTTCATGCGGTTGACGGCGGCGGTGTGCATCTCCGCTTCGAAGGTCCGGTAGCAGCCCTTGCCGTCCCGCTTGGCGCGGTACATCGCGGCGTCGGCGTGACCGAGC
This sequence comes from Acidimicrobiia bacterium, assembly GCA_040003875.1. Lineage (GTDB taxonomy): Bacteria > Actinomycetota > Acidimicrobiia > IMCC26256 > JAENVU01 > JAENVU01. The sequence goes on from JBDUBS010000272.1 coordinate 1,027, forward strand.
AACTCGTCGGCAAGACGCTCGGATCGGTCGGCGATGGCGACGCCGATGCTGGCGCCGATCGCGACGGTGCGCTCACCCAGCTCGAGCGGTGCACGGAGGGATTCCAGGAGGCGCTGTGCGACTTGTTCGGCGTCGGCGGGATTCCGGAGATCGTCGACGAGGATCGCGAACTCGTCGCCGCCGAGGCGCGAGATCGTGTCGAAGTCCCGCCGCTGTTCCTGGAATCGCTGTGCGACGGCCACGAGCAGGGCATCGCCGACGACGTGACCGAGGCTGTCGTTGACGGTCTTGAATCCGTCGAGGTCCACGATCATCACCGCGATGTAACCCCCGACGCGCGAGAGGCGACTCAACGCGTGCTCGAGCCGGTCGTTGAACAGCGTCCGGTTGGGAAGGCCGGTCAGCGGATCATGTTCTGCCTGATGACGGATGGCTTCCTCCGCCCTCGCCCGTACCATCGCGGAGAACACGATGCCGGCCACGCCCTCGACGAACTGGCAGTCGGGTGCCGTCAGCCGAGTAGCGGCGTCGATCTCGATCTGTCCGAGCGGTTCGTCCGGGTCTCCGACCGGGACCGTCAGCACCGGTCGATCCGAAGCGAGACCATTCTTCGCGCCGGTGGAAGCGGTGACCCGACTCGGCCCGGAGAGCGTGATGCGACACCGCGAGGTGTCGAGTACCCGTTCGATCGTCGACCGCGCCGATTCGAAGACGATCGCGAGTGAGGTTGCCGGCAGCACATCGCGGCCGAGTTCGACGATGGCCTCCTGTTGTTCGAGCCGCGC
>JBDUBS010000502.1:0-1806 GCA_040003875.1 Acidimicrobiia bacterium
GGGACAGGAGCGGGCACATGCTGAACGCGAGGTTGGCGGTCGAGATGAGTTCCTCGAGCACCACGCCGACGAGAAACGGGAATCCGCCTCCGCCGTACTCGGGAGACGCCGCGACCGCGCCCCATCCGGCCTCGACGTACGCGCGATACGCCTCGGCGAATCCCGGAGGTGTGGTGACCGAGTTGTCGGCGTTGTGGATGCTGCCCACCTGGTCGCCGACCACGTTGAGCGGCGCCACGGTCTCGGCGAAGAATCGCCCGGCCTCGGAGAGCACGTCGCGGATGCCGTCGGCGTCGACATGCTGGAACGGCTCGAGTGCGGCGATCTCGTCGATCCCGCACTGCTGGAGCACGAAGTCGATGTCGGTGAGGGGAGGCACGTAGTCGGTCACGGGCGACAGTCTGTCGCGGCGCAGGATCTGCGGCGAGAAATGTCCGCTCCGCTCGAGGTGACTCTGGAACACTGACGGGGATGGGCACGAGCCGGACCGAGTTCCAGATCACGACCGAAGCGCAACTCCGGGACCTGATCAGGTCGCCGACCGAGATCGTGTGCACGAAGGTCACGACGCGCCTCAACAACCTCACCCGGCAGTACATCGACCGGTCGCCGTTCCTGTGTATTGCCACGTCGGACGCCGAGGGCACCTGCGACCTCAGCCCACGGGGTGACCCGGCGGGGTTCGTCAGCATCCTCGACGACCGCACGCTGTTGCTCCCGGAACGGCCGGGCAACCGCATCGCCGACACCCTGACCAACATCCTCGCCAACCCGCACGTCGGTCTGCTGTTCCTGGTGCCGGGTGCGACCGAGACGTTCCGGGTCAACGGTCGTGCGGCGCTCACCACCGATCCGGGTCTCCTCGAACCGTGTGCTGTCGAGGGCAAGGTCCCGAAGCTCGGCATCCTCGTCGACATCGAGGAGGCGTACACACAATGTTCGAAGGCATTGCTCCGCTCGCACCTCTGGGATCCGGATCGCTTCGTCACGCAGAGCGACATGCCGAGCAATGGTCAGATCATGCGCGCGATCAACGGTGAGCAGATCGATCCCGACGTGTACGACACCGAGCGCGCGGCGCGCTACGCCCGGCGCGAGAACTTCTACTGACGGTGGCAGGACATGCCCGTCCCCCAACTTTGTGTCTGGGGCGTCGGAGAAACACCCGGCTGCAGACCAAAAGTCGCGTCGTCACTATGGGTGGGAGGCGGATCACACTGAGGTCGACCGTTGCCGATCGGTGTAGAAACGTGGACTCATCGGGGCCGTAGCTCAGTGGTCAGAGCAGGGGACTCATAATCCCTCGGTCGAAGGTTCGATCCCTTCCGGCCCCACCATCATTTGCCCAGGTCAGAGGGCATGTCGGCCTTTGATGGTGTGTGCGGGATCGGGGTTTAGTCCGCGCCTAGTCCGCGAAAAATTTCGGTCGAGCGCGTCGAGACGGTCCGCGAGGCCGTCGAGATCGGCATCGAAAACGTGTCCGTAGACCGTCAACGTGAAGGCCGCCGAGCCGTGACCGAGGACCACTTGCACGGCCTTGGGAGACGCGCCGGCACTGATGAGCCGCGCGGCCGCGGAATGGCGCAGAACGTGGAGCCCAACCGCGGGCAGACCGAGTTCAGTGAGAGCGGGACGCCACACTCGGTTGTAGAACGCGCTGTGTCGGAGGAGTCCTCCGTCGGGTCCGGTGAACAGAGCTGCTTCCGGTGAGGTTCCGACTCGGGTGGCGAGGTGGTGTTCGAGTTCGGCGGCGAGTCCAGCGGGGAGGGGAATGGAGCGTGTCGCGTGCGTCTTCGTCGTGGAACG
>JBDUBS010000380.1:0-5982 GCA_040003875.1 Acidimicrobiia bacterium
CGACGAGAACACGTCGGCAATCACCGCGTAGCCGTCGTGCTCGAGCTGCACGCTCGCGTCCGGCACGTCGTCGTTCCGAAGACTGAGGTTCTTGAAGACCCGCTTGATCACCGACGAATCATGCCCGAAGATAGCGAGGCAGCGAGTCGAAGCCACGCCAAAGCTTGCCAAGGCGGCGAGCGAACGAGCCGACTACTCGTCCTCGAGGTCGTCATAGTCCTGACCCAGGTGGGTGATCGGGTTCTCCCCCATCATCCAGCGCAGCGTGTTCTTCAACTTGGTCTGCTGGATGAAGAGGTCGTGTTCGGGGTACAGGCCGGGCGGCGTCTGCGGCGACTTGTAATAGAAGCTCAGCCACTCCTGGATCCCGCCCATTCCCGCGCGCTGCGCGAGGTCCATGAAGAGCACGAGGTCGAGCGCGAGTGGGGCGGCGAGGATTGAGTCGCGACAGAGGAAGTCGACCTTCATCTGCATGGGGTATCCCATCCAGCCGAAGAGGTCGATGTTGTCCCAACCTTCTTTGTTGTCGCCCCGCGGTGGGTAGTAGTTGATCCGGACCTTGTGGTACACGTCGCCGTAGAGCGCAGGGAACCGGTCGGGTTCGAGGATGTCCTCGAGTACTCCCAGCTTCGACACTTCCTTGGTCTTGAAGTTCTCGGGGTCGTCGAGCACTTCACCGTCGCGGTTGCCGAGGATGTTGGTGGAGTACCAACCCGACAGTCCGAGCATGCGCGCCTTGAGCATCGGTGCGAGCACCGTCTTCAACAGGGTCTGACCGGTCTTGAAGTCCTTCCCCGAGATCGGCACGTTGTGGTCCTCGGCGTACTTGCGCAGCACCGGAGTGTCGACGGCGAGGTTGGGGGCACCGTTGGCGAACGGCACACCCTCCTGGAGCGCGGCATACGCGTAGAGCATCGACGGTGCGATCGTCGGATCCTCGGCGTCGATCGCGGCCTCGAACGCGACGAGGTCCGCGTGGGCGGGTCCGGTCTCGATGTAGATCTCGGTCGAGCCGCACCAGATCATCACCACGCGGTCGCAGAGGTTCTCATCCTTGAACGTATTGATGTCGATGCGGATCTGGTCGAGCATCTCGCGCTTCGACGCACGGTCCATCACATTGGTGCCTACGAGACGTTTCACGTAGTTGCCGTCGAACGCGGCCTTCATCGGCTGGATCGCACGGAGCGCGTCGCCGATGCCTTCGAGGTGGCGGCCCTGATCGAGCACACCGGCGCGACTGGCCGCGGTATACGCGTCGTCGGGGTACGGGTCCCAGGCTCCGAACACGATCTGGTCGAGACTCGCCAGCGGCACGAAGTCTTGGATACGAGGGACGCTGCCGTCAGTGCGCTTGCCGATGCGGATGGTTCCCATCTGGGTGAGGGAACCGACCGGGTCTTCCTGGCCTCGCTTGGCCAGTTCGACGCCCGCGATCAGGGTGGTGGTCACCGCGCCGAGCCCCACGCAGAGCACGCCGAGTTTGCCGTCGGCGGGTGCGACGGTCGGGGACGGAGGCATATCGGTCATGCCCGTGACCCTACGCGACGCCCGGTCCGGGTCACAGGAACCGCTCACTTCACGCTCCCCCCGCTTTTCGCACCCGAGTTGCACGCCCTGGCGTGCAATTCGCGCGTCGAAACGAGCGGACGGGGGCAGAATCGGCCAATGGACGAAGGAGCGCTCGCCGGTGGAAACGTCGGCACCGTGGTGCGGGTGGGCGACACCGTGCGCCGCGCGACCGGGCCCTGGACACCCGCGGTTCACGAACTGTTGCGGCACCTCGAGCAGGTGGGCTTCGAGTACTCGCCGCGCGTCCTCGGTATCGACGAGCGCGGTCGTGAGATCCTCACCTACATCGAGGGCGAGACCGCGATTTCGCACCCCTGGCCCGAGTGGGCATGGGCCGATGCCACGTTGGCCGAGGTCGCCGAGATCGTCCGCTCGTTCCACGACGCGGTCGACGACTTCCGGCCGACCGGAGCGCGGACATGGCGCTTCGGTACCGGCCCACTCGGCCCGGCCGAACTCGCGTCTGGCGAGATCGTCTGCCACAACGACATAGCGCCCTACAACATCGTTGTTCGCGACGGTCGCGTGGTCGGGATCATCGACTGGGATCTCGCCGCGCCCGCGATTCCCGCGTGGGACGTCGCGTTCACGGCGTGGACGTTCGCACCGATCCACGGTCCGACGTTGGTTCGAGATCTCGGCGCGCCGGTCGACGTTGGTCGGCGGCTCCGGTTGCTGTGTGATGCCTACGACGTCGAGGACCGTGCGGGCTTCCTCGACCTCGTCCGCCGACGAATGGACGCGAGCATCGACGGAATCGAGACGTGGGCCGCGCAGGGTGAACCCGGGTTCGTCCGGATGATCGCCAACGGCCACGTCGTCCGGATGCGCACCGATCAGGCGATCTTGGTGGCGCACCGCGACGAGTGGAGTGCGGCGCTCGAGCGACCGTGAGATCGGGCGACGCGCCCGGGTTCGAGGAGAGGCGCGTCACCGCGCGGTCCGCTCTCGGTCGGGTTGCGTATTCATCCCGAATTCCTTGATGAATTCAGCGATTTCGACTTGACAAACGAACGTGTGTTCGGTAGTCTGCTTTGGACGGGTTCGGCGGTGTCTGGACCACTTCATCCCTCGACTGGGTAAGCGCGGATTACCAATCGACCGACGCCTGGCTGCGCTGGCAGGCCGGGATGCGCACCGCCGACGTGCGCGGCGCGATCGACGCGGGCGAGGTCGGTGAGCTGCTGCCCGAGACGCGGACTGCGTGGCGCGCCGGAACGATCACCTCGGGTGCGATGCGGGCCATCACCGCCGCCCGGGTCAAGGGGTTCGATGCGGAACTCCAAGGGTCGGAAGCCGAGTTCCTCGCCGCCGCGAAGCGCAAGGACATGTGGTCGCTCCAGCGATTGACCGCGCGCTTCCGCGCGTGCGCGAAACGCGACGGCAAGCTCCCTCCCGACCGGTCCGGGCTCCGCGCCGCCATCGTCGGTGACGGCCTCGTGCTCGACGGCGAGATCCGCGGCCTCAAGGGCGAGACCATCTACCGCGTGGTGAACGCGTTCACCGATCCGCCTTCACCCGAGGACGACCGCACCCACGCGGAGCGACGGGCCGACGCGTTGTACCGCATCTGTCGCGTCGCGATGGAGGCCGGCGTGGACGCGAACATGGCGTCGCTCAGCGCCGTCGTCGTCATCGACTGGTCCACGCTGCTCGAACAACTGACCCGTCGCCACGCACCGCACTCCCCTGCTGCGACCGTGGATCTCACCGGCCGTATGGACGGCGGGTTCATCGGCCCGCTCGACCTCGCCGAGGTGGAGACGATGTTGTGCAACTCGCCCATCAGCCGGGTGGTGACCGGTCCGAACTCAGAGCCGATCGACGTCGGCCGGACGCGACGTATCTTCCCGGCGGCCATCCGGCGTGCGATCGTCGCCCGCGACCAACACTGTCGTTGGCCCGCGACGAGGGCACTCATCCTCCAAAGTCCCGGATGGCGAGGCGCATCACACCCAGGCGTGGGAAGACGGGGGCGACACCAGCGTGAAGGCCGGGGTCCTCTTGTGCCCCCGACATCACCACTTCCTGCATGCGCATCCCACGTGGACCTTCGCCTGGGACCAGGTCCACTTCCGAGTGTTCCGACCCGACGGCACCGAACTCCGCGCCTGGATCGACGAGGAGTCCGAAGCCGAAGCCTGCGACGCCGAAGATCGCTACGCCCTCGCGCAGTAGGTTCGGCGCGCATGGTGACCGGCGTCGGCGTCGCACGGGCGCGCTGGGCGCGACGTATCGACGCCAGAGCGCGGATGGGCTCGCGCACCTAGGCTCCGGGACCATGACGGTCGCGGAGTTGCCCCTCGTCCCCGTGCCGGCCGCCCCAGCGGGCCACCGCTACGAGCGGATCACCGTCGACCCGTACACCGGCGTCGGCGGCGCCGTGATCACCGGAGTGAACCTCGCCGACTCCCTCGACGACCAGACGGTGGCCGAGATCCGGCGAGCGCTCCTCGACCATCTCGTCGTCTTCTTCCGCGGCCAGTCACTCTCGTCGGAGCAACAGGCCGCCGTGACCCACCGCTTCGGTCCGTACAGCACCGTGCCGTTCATCGAGCCGCTCGCCGAGCACCCCGAGGTCATCGCCGTCGTCCGCGAGGCGACCGAGACCCAGAGCTTCTCCTTCGGTGGTGTCTGGCATTCGGATTTCTCCTTCCTGCCCGAGCCGCCGGCCGGTTCGATGCTCCACGCACTCGAGATCCCGCCCTACGGCGGCGACACCCTGTGGGCCAACCAGTACCTCGCATTCGACACGCTGTCGGTCGGACTCCAAACCGCACTGCGCGCCATCGACGGCGTGCACAGCGCGCGTGACGCGTACTCACCGAAGATGCAGGCGGTCCACGACCTGTTCGCCGGGATGACGGTGCACACGAGCGAGGATGCGAACCGATCGCAACGCCATCCCGTCGTCCGCCGGCACCCCGAGACCGGCCGGGAAGCCCTCTACGTCAACGCGCAGTACACCGTCGGGCTCGCGGATTGGTGGCCGGCCGAGCAGCAGCCGCTGCTCGACTTCCTCTTCGCCCACGCCACCCAAGACTCCTTCACGTGTCGGTGGCGCTGGGCGGTGGGCGACGTCGCGTTCTGGGACAACCGCGGCGCGCAGCACATGGTGATGGGCGACGTCCGCGGCGCGCGCCGTGCCATGCACCGTACGACCGTGGCCGGCGACGCGCCGGCCCGCTGAGCCCACTCCGAGAGAAACGGGAACGACCATGACCACCGCCCTCATCACCGGCGCATCGAACGGCATCGGACTCGAGATCGCCCGGGTCCTCGCGCCCGACCACGATCTCGTCCTCGTCGCTCGCAACGCCGCGAAGCTCCAGTCGCTCGCCGAGGAGTTGGGCGGTGCGCGCGTCATCACGGCCGACCTCGCCGACCCGCAGGCCGTCGCGAAGATCTGCGCCGAGGTGTCGGACGTCGACGTGCTCGTGAACAACGCCGGCGTCGGTGACTTCGGGCCGTTCTCGGAGGCGGATCCCGACAAGACCCTCGCGATGATCCAGCTCAACATCACCTCGCTCACCGCCCTCACGCGTGCCTACCTGCCGGGCATGCTCGAACGAGGCGCGGGTCGAATCATGAACGTGGCATCGACCGCGTCGTTCCAGCCCGGCCCGCTCATGGCCGTGTACTACGCGACGAAGGCCTACGTGCTTTCGTTCACCGAGGCCATCGCCGAGGAAGTCCGCGGCAGCGGGGTGACCGTGACCGCGCTGTGCCCGGGCCCCACTGCGTCCGGCTTCCAGGCCGCCGCCGACATGGAACTGTCGCCGCTCGTGGCGAACAAGAAGTTGCCGACCTCGGCCGAGGTCGCCGCGTTCGGCGTGAAGGCGATGAACTCTGGTGACGTGGTCGCGGTTCCGGGGATGTTGAACAAGATCCTGGCCGGATCGGTACGCCTCGCGCCGCGTCCCGTGATGCGCCGCGTGGTGCACAAGATGCAAGCGACCAAGCCCGCCAAGCGCTGAGCCATCGCCGGGTGATCAACCCCGCAATGCGCGCAAGACGTCTCGACGCGTCAGCGGACCACGTGAGCGCCAGGGATCGAGAGCACCCGACGCGTGGAGTTCCATCGCAGCCGGCTTGGCCGCCGCCAGCGGATCGGCGGGTGCGCAGTAATCGCCGGCCGGGTCGAGTCCGAGGAGCCGGGCCGCGTTCAATCCGAACACCTTTCGTTTTCGCTCATCCGTCAACGCCGGGTACCGATACCGATCCTGGAACTCGGCGGTGATCTCGAAGGCGCGGAACGCCATGATCTGCGGCTGCGGAGACCCGTACCAGATGGCGTCCGTCCCCCACAGCACGCGGTCCTCGCCCACGCGGCTCAGCAGCTTGCCCAGCACGTGTGCGGCCTGGTCGGGGCTCGAGAGCACCTCGCGCCATGTGGTGCCGAGTTCACAC
>JBDUBS010000474.1:0-5975 GCA_040003875.1 Acidimicrobiia bacterium
GCGACTCGGGCCGGCGGGCTCGCGCCCGGGTGCCCGGGGCGCGCTCGCTGGTGGGATCGAGCAACGTGGTCATGGATTTACCTCGTGGGTGATCGGTTCCGAGCCCATCTTCCCACTCGCCCAACCGCCGATGACGGCGGAGAACAGTCCGGCGCCCCCACCGGCGTGCGCGATGAGCAGGCCGCCGTCACGGAACTTGGGCAGGGTGGTGTCGGCCAGGCTGGTGGGTACTCCCTCGGCGATGCCGCCGGCACCGCGGATCAGCTCGGCGCCGTCGATCTGGAGCAGGGCGTCGAGTTCCTCCCGGAACCGGGCCTTGGACCATCCCGCTTCCTCGTACACGCGGAGGTGGTCCGGGGTGATGACGAGCATCGCGTCGAACGCGATCGGAAGCTTGGGGTGCGTCGTCGCGCGTAGGCACACGGCGAGGCTCCGCGTGAGCGAGTCGGGTGTCCGCGACAGTTGGTCCACGATCCCACGAACGCCCTCGCCCGCGAACAACGTGACCGTGTTCGTCTCCGGCGCAAAGCCACGCTCGACGTGCATCGGTTCCCAGTACGCGTCTTCGTGCTCGGCGAAACAACAGGTGAACTTGCCCGGCTGACCGAGGGTCGCCCGGTCGACCTCGCCGGGCCGACCGCCACCGACGTTGCGGATCACCAACTGCAACGCGCGGCCGATCGTGGCGTTGGCGCGGTTGCCCGGTCCGAGGGCGTTGATGCCGCTGTTCATCCCGATGGCGCGCGTGATCGGTCCGTTGACGACGATCACCGGTCCGCTGAACCACGTGGTGGCGAGAAGACCGTGCATGTTGAACGTGTCGGTGCAGGCGGCCTCCACTGCCGCGATGACCACGGGGAGGTACTCGGGCCGGCATCCGGCCAGCACGGCGTTGATCGCGACCTTCTCGACCGTGCACTCGACCAGATCGGGTGGGATCACCGCCACGATGTCGTCGGGCGCACGCGTCGTGCCCGCGAGCATCCGCACCACCCGCGCCGCGGTCGGCGGCACCAGCGGCAGCCCGTCGGACCACCCTCGCTCGAACATCGCCTCGGCGTCGTCTTCCTCGTCGCCGAGTGTGACCCGCCGCGCGTGCAGATGCTGCTCGCCTTCCCGGGTCGCCCGGGCAGCCGCCACCGCGGGGTCCTGGGTGAGTGATCCACACCCGGGCCGGTGGGGTGGGAGGTCGGCACCGAGGGGATCGATCCCCGTGAGTTCGGACCACCGTTCGCGACTCCACCCGACCGTGCGCGCGACCTCGAGGCCGTCGACGATGCGGACGAGCGTGGGGACGGTGTCGAGATCGAGGGCGAAGCTGGTGTCGAGGTCGCGGTCGTCGAGCGCACCGCCGATGACCTCCGGAAAGGTGGGGTCGTCCTGGGAGTAGACGGTGAGCGGCTCGGTACCCCGATCCACGAGTTCGGCGAGGACGGGGGCGATGAGGCTGCAGGTCGGGCAGTCGCGCTTGACGACTGCGATCAGTCCGTCGGGGAGCACCGTCGCAGCATCGTGGGTGCAGCCACCAGCGTCAACCGGGCAACCCGCCAACCCGGCAACCACCCGGCGTCGTCGGTCGGCGGTTCAGCCGGCGAGGCGCTCGATGACGAAGTCGACGGCGCGGGTCAAGATCGCGACGTCCTCGGGTTCCACGGCAGGGAACATCCCGATGCGCAACTGGTTGCGCCCGAGCTTGCGGTAGGGCTCGGTATCGACGATCCCGTTGGACCGGAGCGTCTTGGCGATGGCCGCAGCATCGATCGCGTCGTCGAAGTCGATCGTGCCGACGACCGGGCTGCGCTCGTCGGGCTTCTCCACGTACGGCATCGCGACCGCCGAGGCCTCGGCCCAGCCGTAGAGGATCTCCGCACTGCGGTCGCACCGACCGGCGGTCCACTCGAGGCCACCGCCGGCGAGCATCCAGTCGATCTGCTCGGCGAGGAGGAACAGCGTGGCGAGCGCAGGGGTGTTGTACGTCTGGTCGAGCCGTGATTGTTCGAGGGCGATGCCGAGGTCGAGGCTGGCCGGCACCCACCGGTCGGTGGCGCCGATCCGCTCGATGCGCGACGCGGCTGCGGGCGAGATTGCCGCGAGCCACAGTCCACCGTCGCCGCCGAAGCACTTCTGGGGTGCGAAGTAGTACGCGTCGGTTTCGGTCGGGTCGAACCGCACGCCGCCCGCGGCCGACGTCGCGTCGACGAGCACCAACTGGTCGTGGGTCGCGCCATCGGGCCGACGGATCGGCAACACCACGCCGGTGGAGGTCTCGTTGTGGGGCCAGCAGTAGGCGTCGACCTCGCCGTTGGCCTCGGGGCTGGGATGAGTGCCGGGCGCGCTCTCGATCACCTCGGGATCGTCGAGGTGCGGCGCGGTCCGGGTGACGGCCGCGAACTTGGAGGAGAACTCGCCGCAGACCAGGTGCTGGCTACGGGACTCGATCAGGCCGAAGCTGGCCGCGTCCCAGAACGCCGTGGAACCACCGTTGCCGAGGATCACCTCGTAGTCGTCGGGGAGGGCGAAGAGGTCGCCGATCCCCGCCCGGATCCGACCGACCACCGACTTGACGGTGGCCTGGCGGTGACTGGTCCCGAGGTAGTCGCAGGCGCGGGCGGAGAGGGCCTCGACCGCGGCGACGCGGACCTTCGAGGGGCCGGAACCGAAGCGGCCGTCGGAGGGCCGGAGTTCCGGGGGGAGGACGATGGCAGCTGGATCGGAGGTCACCCGCCGAGGTTACGCGTCGATGGTGGTGGGAGCCGGGGCGGTAACCGTGTGTTCCTCGGCATACCAGGCCGGTCGGTGATGTTTCGCCCACGAACTCGAAACGGTTCCGATCGTCATGCCGCGCAAGGACTCGAAGTCGCGGAAGGCCAGCACGATGTGCCCGAACACCGTGATCCAGATGAGCACGCCGAACCACTGGTGCACGAAATCGGCGCCGGTGCGCAGGTCGGTGGAGAACGATTGGTTCCAGTACATGATCGAACCGGTGCCGGCGAGGACCAGGGCGGCCGCGGCGACGAACGAGGCGTTCAACTTCTGGCCCGGGTTGAACTTCCCGAGCCGGACCTCGGAGTCCTGTCCGAACCGCTTCATCGACCGGACGTCGTCGCGGGACCATCGGTTGATGCGCCGGGCGTCGGCGCGGAGTGAGCGGCCCCAGCGGGGGATCACCGCGATCGCGAACGCAACGACGATGCCCAGCCCGGAGTACACGTGCACGGCGCGCACCGCCTCACGATCCGGGATCAACGATTGGCCCCAGCCGAAGTAGAACATCGCGCCCGTGCTCATCGTGATCGTGAAGAGCGTGGCGTTCACCCAGTGCGCGATGCGCTCGACGGGTGTGAAGCGCGGCACCCGCGCCGTCGGCTCAGGTCTGCTCATCGTTGCGCCCGTTCGACTCTCCGACCCAGGCATCGATGTCGTAGCCGCGGTCCTCCCAGTAGCCGGGAATCACTTTGTCGACCACCTCGATGCCGTCGAGCCACTTCACCGACTTGTAGCCGTACATCGGGGCGACGTAGAGCCGGACCGGTCCGCCGTGGTCGCTCGACACGGGCTTGCCGTCGAGTTCATAGGCGACGATGACGTCATTGCGACGGGCCTGATCGAGGGTGAGACTTTCGGTGTACGTGCCGTCGAAACTGGTGAGGCGCAGCGCCTTGCCCTCGGGCTTCACCCCGGCCCGGTCGAGCAGGTCGGCGACGCGCACGCCGCGCCACTTCACGCCGAGCACCCGCCATCCGGTCACGCATTGGAAGTCGCGGTTCAGCTTGGTCGGCGGCATCGCCTTCAGCTGTTCGTAGGTGAGGGTGAACGGTTGGTCCACGAGGCCGCTCACGCGCAGGCTGTACGCCGAGGGGGACCGGCTCGGATACCCGTCGGTCACGGTGTAGTACCGCCAACCGCCGCCGCCCGGGAGGATGCCGAGCAGGCCGGTCTTGTCGTCCTTCGCGATGCGCTGGAGCCAGTTCGAGATGGTCGAGCCGGTGAACACCCCGACGGTACCGATCCCCAACAGTCCGAGGAAGACGCGCCGACCGACGGGGCTGCTGCGCTCGGCCGTCTCCGGCGCGCCCGTCACTTCGTCATCGGCCACGGTTCCAGGGTAGAGGTCGGGTCGCCCGGTGGAGTCGCGGACCTCCTTACGATCCGGGAAATCCGGGGTGGCGCTACTCGGCGCCGATGGCGACGACCTCGGCGAACGACTGCTCGAGACAGCTCATGAAGAGCGTCCGGTCGGGGATGGCTACGGAGTCGAGGTTGACGCCGATACAGCAGGTCCCGCAGTAAGACAGCAGTGTGACGTTGATGGCGGCGCCCGACAACGGGCCGAAGGCGTACATCCGCTCGAGTTCCGCGCCGCCTGCGTAGATGGGGAACGGCGCGCCAGGGACGTTCGACGTCACGAAGTCGGCGCCTTTGAGCATCGAGCCGAACAGCGCGGTGGTGACGGTCGTCGGTAGCTGGTTCAACACTCCGGCCAGCGCGTCCGTGAGCATCACCGCGGGTTCGTCGCGCACGATGCGGGCCAACCGGCCGATCTCGACGATTCGTTCGGCCGGGTCCTTGATGAGCATCGGCACGAGGAAACGCGCCGGCGTGAAGTGATTGCCGCCGAGTTGAGCGGACGGGTCGCGGAGATTGATGGGCATGACCATCCGCAGGTCGTCGATGTGCTCGCCGTGGAACTCGTGGTACTTCGCGAGCCCGCCGATGACCGCGGCCACGAATGCGTCGTTCAACGAACCGCCTGCGGCCTTCCCGGCGCGCTTGAGGTCGTCGAGGGTGACGTCGAGGACCCCGAGGCCGCGCGCCAGGGTGCGGGCCCGCATGAGCGGCGAGTGGGGCGTGGTGGCCGGTGCCAGGTAGCGCGCGACGGAGCCGCCGACCTCGAAGGCCTGCACCGCGGTCTCCCGCGGGTGTCGAGCCAACGCGTTCGAGGCCTGCCACACGTCGATCACCGAACGACGCGCCATGCCGAAGAGCCGCCGCCGTCGGTGACTCAGCGACTTGATCACGAGATCGGTCGGGCCGAAGGTGGGTATGGCTTCGACCTCGTCGAGTGGGCCCTGATCGGCGGGTTCACGCTCGAAGTCGAAGAGCATCAGGAGGAGCTTCATCCCGCCGACGCCGTCGGTCATGGAGTGGTGCACCTTCATGACGAACGCGCAGCGACCGCCTTCGAGTCCCTCGACGAGGGTGTACTCCCACAGCGGGCGGGCACGGTCGAACCCGGCCATGGTCGCGTTCCGCGCGATGTCGAAGACCGCGTCGTCGGTCGGTTCACAGACCCGCACGCGCCGGAGGTGGTACGCGAGATCGAAGTGGTCGTCACCCGACCAATGGGGTGGTCCCATCCGGAGCAGGGGAGTGGCAACCCGTTGCCGCATCCGCGGGATGAGCCAGGAGCCGCGTTCGATGCGGGCGACGAGTGTCTTCCAGTCGGGAGCCCGATCGAAGAAGAGCACCGTCACGATCGTCGAGCGGAGCAGCGGATCCTTCTCGATGTTCCACATCAGCGCGTCGGAGTCGCTCATGTGCGCTTCGAAGCGCTCGGCGTCCTGGAGTCGGGGCATTGCTTGCTCGTTCCCTCTCGCGGCCGGAAGCCCGATGCTACGGGATCACCGGCCTATCGGGAACCCGGGTCCAGCGGGATTCCCGGCCGCAACTCTCCGATGGGGATGCCCCGGCCGAGGTCGCGGGCGAGAAGGTCGACCGTCGCCGCGCTCGCCCGGGTGCCGTACACGCCCCACGCGTACGTCGCGGTCCCGTCGGCCGTTCTCGCCTCAATGCGCCACGGCCGCCGGTGGAGGACGCGCAAGGCGATCCCGATGCCGGCGATGGCGACGACGATCAGGAGATCGAAGAGGAAGGCGAGGAGCGGGAAGACGACGAACAACAGCAGTGCGATCGCGGCGACGAACGCGATCGCCACGACGATCGCCGTGATGCCGCCGTCGAACGGGACGTCG
>JBDUBS010000146.1:0-5964 GCA_040003875.1 Acidimicrobiia bacterium
TGACGAAGGCCCTCCGCGATGCGACGTCGCTCGGCGGGGGTATCCGTTTCCGGCGCCACGAGCGCCGCGATCGTGGCGCTACGCCGCCACACGATGGCGTCACTTCCGAGGGTCGCTCGGGCGGCCGCGGCGATTGCATTCAGCGATCGCTGCAACGTCGGTTCTCGGGTGGGCGGGTCGATCGAAGCGAGGAGGACCGCGCGCGGCCGGGTGAGGTCCCAACCGAAACTGATCGCACGTTCGGCGACCTCCGCCGCGTCGCCCGCGTGCCCGGCAATGAGCTCCTCGAGTGAGACGGCGGCGAATCGTTCTTCGGCTTCCGCGACCGCACTGGCCTGCGCGAGGCGGACCGCGATCGCCAGCGCCGCGCGCTCGAGGGCGACGAGCTGGTCCTCGTCCAGTGTCGCACCGTCGGTCAACGCGATGATCTCGCCGTAGTCCTGGTCGCCGGCGCGTATCGGCAGCCGCGCTCCCCGCGAGATCGATCGATCGTCGTGCATTGCCGCCCCCGGGGGGACGACCACTGTCGCGTGGCCGTCGCTGTCGACGACAGCGACGGGGTAGTCCAAGAGGTTGTGGAGCGCCGAAGCGATCTCTGTCGCGCCCCCGCCGGCGAGCGCGATCCTCGTGAACAGCTGGTGGATGTCGAGTACGCGCTCCAGGCGCTGACCCTGCGCCTCGAGTAGCGCGTCGAGGACGCCTGCGGTGACGTCGGCAACCGGCGCGCCCTCGGGAAAGGTGATCAGGGGCACCGCCAAACGATCGGCGACGGCGAGAAGCTCAGGTGGGAGACGGTCCCATGGCTCGAGGCGAAATGCGATGCCGGCGACCTGCGCGGCGTCGAGCCTGGTGACGAGGTGCTCCCACTCCTCGCCCGTCGCCGCGAGTGTCGCGGTCGTCGTGACGACGAGGTCGGCGGCTCCCGCACGACGGACATCGTCCGGCGTCGTCGCCAGCACGGCGCGTCGCACGCTTCGATTCATTCCGTCGGCGCCGGCTGCGACGAGGGCACCTCGGAACGCCAGTGATTCCACGACCGCACCAACGTCGAAGCTGCGCCACATTCCCATACTCTCGCCCAATCCGGGGTGCGCCCAACGACCGTGGCCGGACTTCCGTCAAACGGACGAGTTGGGAGTCGTGTCGAAGAGCCCGGGCGGAGTCACCATCGCGATTGCAGTTTCCACCACTCGGAGTCCCTCGCTGGCCCCGAAGTCGTCGCTCGCTCGGTGCAGTCGCAAGAGGAAAAGGGATTGGAGCTCGAACAGGCGCTCCCGATCATCGAGCGTGGCGATGAGGAGTTCGGCGCGCCGCCGCAGTTGCGCGCCAGGATCTACCCGGCTCGTGGGTGCTTCGATCTGAGCGATGACGTCATCTTCGAGTACGGCCACCACTGTGATGTCTCCTGGTCGATGAGGTTTCGGACTCGTCGATGCTGTACCGGACACGGGCCATTGCAGATGTCCGAAGTCCACAACACGGTGCGCCGATGCATGTGGGGTTCGGCCAGTGCGGTGGTTCATCGCCTGAGCCACGCTGGTTGCCTTACACCGTTCACCAGACAGCTGCGCAGCCGGGTTCCCGACGCGCAGGACCGAGGAGGTAGCAAGCCATGAACGCAACCGTCGTGTTCCCGTCGCAAGCTCCGTTGTCGGAGCGCAAAGTGATCGATCGGCTCCGCACGCGGCTGGTTGCGGATCGTTCGACACAGGCCGGCCTCGTGGCTGCGAACCGGTCGATCGCACTCGCACTGACCGGGCAGCGCGACGTCGACAGCCTCCTCGAACGAGAGATCGCTGATGCTTCGGCTGCGCACGCTTGCGAGGCGGTGGAGGCCATCGACGAGGCGCTGGCGCAGATGGCTGTCGGCACCTACGGCGAGTGCGAATCGTGTTGCGCGCAGATCCCCCTCGAACGGCTCGAAGCGATTCCGCACGCCCGCAGGTGCATTCGCTGCTCCTAGCTGGTGTCGGCACGGAGCGTTGCGCCCGCGAGCCGCAGCGCTCCGCGGCCGGCGTCATCGGACGGGCGCGCCTCCGCGTCAGATCTTGCCGACGAGGTCGACCGACGGCATCAAGGTTTCGGCACCCGTTGTCCAGCTGGCCGGGCACGCCTCGTCCGGATACGCGCGCACATGCTGCGCGGCGCGAACTTTGCGCAGCAACTCGACCGCACTACGGCCGATGTTGCCCGCGTTGACCTCGATCAACTGGATGCGTCCGTCCGGATCGATCACGAAGGTACCGCGCTCGGCGACGCCTTCGGCTTCGATCAGGACACCGAAGTTCCGACTGAGGACGAGCGACGGGTCTCCGACCATCGGGAACCCGACCTTGCCGACGGTCGATGATGTGTCGTGCCACGCCTTGTGCGTGAAGTGGGTATCGGTAGATACGCTGTAGATCTCCACTCCGAGTTCCTCGAACTCCGCGTGGTGCGCGGCGAGGTCACCGAGTTCCGTGGGACAGACGAAGGTGAAGTCAGCCGGATAGAAGAAGACGATCGACCACTTGCCGCGCAGGTCCTCGTCCGTGACCTGGACGAAATCGTTGTCGTGGTAGGCGGTGGCGATAAAGGGTTGGACCTCGGTGTTGACGAGCGACATGATGTGACCTCCTCGCGATCAATAGCTCTAGTTTAGGCTAGAAATATTTATGTGTCCAACCCGACTCTCCGGGTTCACCGAGTCGCGGCGGGCGAGCGCGGCTTGCACCACCGCGCCCAGCCGGCCCAATCCATCCCGCTACCGGATAGAGACACCGCGGGCTTTGGTCTCGAGCGCGCCCAAGACGGCTTCGAAAGACTGGTGGAAGCTGGCGATGCCTTGGTCCTCGAGTCTGAGCCCGACGTCGTCCATGTCGATGCCCACCATGCGAAGCCGACTCATCACCTCGGTGGCGGCGTCCACGTCTGCGTCGACGGAGCGACCCAATCGACCGTGATCCTCGAACGCAGCGATCGTCGCCTCAGGCAACGTGTTGACCGTTTCGGGTCCGATCAAGCTGTCGACATACAGCGTGTCCGAACGGGCGGGGTTCTTGGTGGACGTTGACGCCCAGAGCGGTCGCTGAAGGTTCGCGCCCCGCGCCGCGAGTCGACGCCAACGATCGCCGGAGAAGCGTTCGCGAAAGAGCTGGTAGGCGAGCTTGGTCTGGGCCACTGCGGCTTGCCCCCGAAGTTCGATGGCGGCCGCGCTGCCGAGCGCGTCGAGGCGGTGGTCGACTTCGGTGTCGACTCGGCTGACGAAAAACGAGGCGACGCTGTGCACCGTGGCGAGGTCACCGCCGCCCGCAGCGAACGATTCGAGACCGTCGAGGTAGGCGTCGATCACCTGGGTGTACCGGCGCAACGAGAAGATAAGCGTGATGTTGATGCTCGAGCCCTCGGACGTCATGGCGCGGATCGCCGGTATTCCCTCGGCGGTGGCCGGGATCTTGACAAACACGTTGGGGAGTGCAATCCGCTTGTGCAGATCGCGCGCCGCGGCGAGCGTCGCGTCCGTGTCGCGAGCGAGCTCCGGTGCGACTTCGATCGAGACGAAGCCGTCCCCACCGTTGCTGTCCTCGAACGTCGTTCGCAAGATCCCGCACGCTTGTTCGACGTCGCTGACCACGAGCTCCCAATAGGCATCCAGGACGGAGACTCCGGCTTTGATGAGCGCTCGGAACTGTTCGTCGTAATCGTCGGAGCCTTCGATGGCCCGAGCGAAGATCGTGGGGTTCGCCGTCACGCCGCGGATGCCGCTTGCGACCATCCGTTCCAGCGTTCCGTCGCGTAGGTATTCGCGGGTGAGGTTGTCGAGCCATGGACTCTGCCCGTACTCGTCGAAGAGTTGCTCGAGCTTCGTCATGGGAGGGGCCCCGCTTCGGTGTCGAGCGGAGGAGGTGAGGCGTCGTGGCCCGGGAGGACGTCATGCTCCGACGGGTGCCACACCGGGCTGTCACCGGCCGTCTCGACATTGAATCCGTACTCGAACACGAGCGAGCCGCCGAACGTCGCGCCGACCGCGACGAGCGCGGCGACGACGATGGAGAGCACGAGGATCGCGACCGTGGGGTGGGTCCGGGTGCCATACCCGTTGAGTCGGAGCGCGATGTCGACCAGCGCGAGCACTGTGACGGTGATCATCGCCCAGGCATGGGTGTTGGCGGTCCGGCGCGCCTGGGTGCCCTTTTCGGTGGAACGCAGCCAGTCCCAGAACCCGGTCAGGGCGGCGAGGACCGAGACCGCGGCACCGCCGATGAAGAGGAACGTGCCCGCGCGGAAGAAGTCCTGTGCCCATGCCTCGTGCCGACCGAGCACTGCGATGATGTCGAAGCTTGCCGCGAAGATGTACGCGGCAATCGGGATGTCGGTCAACGGTGGGTGCATCGGTTTTCCGGACCAGCCTCGCAGGCCTTTGAACTTCCGACCTCGAAGGGTCAACGTGGGTCGGACCGAGAACTTGCGCATCAGTGTCTCCTTGCGGGTGGGATGTCTCGACGTCTGGGCGTCAGACGGTCTCGCTGCGCCACTTGGACTTGGCTACACCAGGAGCTTTGCCTCGAGTCCGATCTCGGTGCCGGAGAGCGCCTTGGATACGGGGCAGTTCTCCTTCGCGTGCTGGGCCAGGCTCTGGAAGTCCAAGGCGTCGAGCCCGGGAACGTCGGCCTCGACGCGCAGTTCGATGGAAGGGATATGGAAGCCGTCCGATCCCTTGGCGATCGCGACGCGTGCCGTGGTGTCGATCCGGGTTGGTGGGTGTCCTGCCTCGGTCAATCCGAGTGCGAGGGCCATCGTGAAGCAGCCCGCGTGGGCCGCGCCCAGCAGCTCCTCCGGATTTGTGCCGACCTTGTCTTCGAATCTCGCACCGAAGGAGTAATCCGCAGCGAGTACACCGCTCTCGACGGTGATGCGCCCGCTTCCATCCTTCACGGGACCTTCCCAATGGGCTTGTGCAATGCGTTCCGGCATGACGCTCCTAGGTTGTTCTAGTAGTAGCTAGAGAAACTATCACGTTGAGGGAACCCCGATACGAGCAACCGCCGGTTCCGCCGCCGCCACGTCGATCTCCTGGTCGCCGTTGACCCAGAGACGACGGACGGCGGCGGCCATCGTCAGCTCCGGGTCCGGGCTCGCGGCGGACCGGCGCTGAAGGCGGTGGCAAGGCGGGCGAGGGCCAACGCCGCGATGAAGAGCCCGAAGTCGCGGAGCGCGATGTCGTAGAACCCGGGGATCAGCAGCAGATTGATGATGATCCCAGCGAGCCAGGCTGCTACCAGGTAGCCACCGAACCGCGGTCGGAACGCGACGATCAGTCCGGCGAGGATCTCGATCGCGCCCACTGCATACATCACCTGATGCCCGGACCACGGTAGGTGGTCCACGAGGTCGGGGGCGATGTAGCGGTCCCAGTTGACAAGGACGTGCAAGAACTTGTCGAGACCGAAGAGAATGGGGGCGACGGTGAAGACGGTCCGCAGCAGCACGAAGGCTTGGTATGCCGGGTCCCGGAGCTGTCGTCCGGCGGTCGCAGCTGCCGTGGATGTCGGGGCGGTCCTTGGAGCGGAATGGGTGACGGTCATCGAGTATTACCTCCCTTTCTAACGAATATCTATGTTGATGTTAGAACTTGGAGCTCGTTTCGTCAACCGATTTCTTTTTAGAGGGACCCCGTGCGCTGACTCGCTGCCGCGCTCTCGAGGTCGGCGTGGTCCAGTTCGTTCGCGCTCGCGACGAATCCGGCCCAGACGCCGAAGAACAGGCCGGCGAGGACGCCGATGCCGGCGCCCATGGCGGCGGAGGTCGCCACCGGCCGACCCGCGATGCTCACGACTCCGGCGAGGAGCAGCGCGCCGATCACGGCGCCGATCGGCACGGCGAGCACCGTCGCCACCAGGATCCGATGCATGAGATGCGCTTCGGCGAGCGCCTCGACCATGTCGGCGTGGCCGGGTCCGTCGCCCCTCGATTCCGTCGGTGTAG
>JBDUBS010000672.1:0-1798 GCA_040003875.1 Acidimicrobiia bacterium
GCCGGGTGGGCGCACCTCGCCACCGCGCGTGCGGTGCTCGCCGACTTCGAGTTCGAGACCCCGCTGGGCACCACCCTGCTCGTGCGGGAGCCGGTCGGCGTCTGCGCAATGATCACGCCCTGGAACTGGCCGTTGAACCAGATCGCGTGCAAGGTCGCGCCGGCGATCGCCGCGGGCTGCACGATGGTGCTCAAGCCGTCCGAGGTCGCGCCGCTCAACGCGATCATCTTCACGGAGATCCTGGACGCCGCCGGTGTGCCCGCCGGCGTGTTCAACCTCGTCAACGGCGACGGCGTCAACGTCGGTGTCCCGCTCGCGTCGCACCCCGACGTCGACATGGTGTCGTTCACCGGCTCCACACGCGCCGGCATCGAGGTCGCCCGCAATGCAGCCCCATCGGTGAAGCGTGTCGCGCAGGAACTCGGTGGGAAGTCGGCCAACATCATCCTCGACGACGCCGACTTCGCGGAGGTGATCGCACGCGACATGGCCGGGATGTGTACCAACTCGGGTCAGTCCTGCAACGCCCCGACCCGGATGCTCGTCCCCTCGGCGCGGATGGACGAAGCCGCAGCCATCGCCGCGGCGGCCGCCAAGAACGTCGTGGTCGGTGACCCCAAGGAGGCGACCAGCAACATCGGTCCGGTCGTGTCCGAGACGCAGTACGGCCGCATCCAGCAGCTCATCGAGAAGGGAATCGGCGAGGGCGCCACACTCGAGGTCGGTGGTCCCGGCAAGCCCGAGGGACTCGAGACCGGCTACTACGTGCAGCCCACCGTCTTCTCGCACGTCACCAACGACATGACCATCGCCCGCGACGAGATCTTCGGCCCGGTGCTCGTGATGATCGGCTACGAGGACGACGACGACGCCGTTCGCATCGCCAACGACACGGTCTACGGACTGTCGGGGTATATCTCGGGTTCCGGTGATCGGGCCAAGGCGATGGCCCGCCGGATCCGTACCGGCAACGTGCACGTGAACGGTGCTGGACCCGACTTCAACGCTCCGTTCGGTGGCTACCGCCAGTCGGGCAACGGCCGCGAGTGGGGCGCGCTCGGTTTCGAGGAGTACCTCGAGACCAAAGCGATCATGGGCTACAACGCCTGACCCCTGCGGTGGCGGGAGCGCCACCACTTACCACGGGTCATCGAGGGCACGCGTGCGAGCGGGTTCGTCACGTAGGGTCCGGGGCATGAGTGAAGCAGCCGAGCGCGCGTATCAGAGGTTCCTCGCCGACGTCGGAAACGACGAGGGGACGGGGGAGTGGTTCCAGGTCACCCAAGACCAGATCGACCAGTTCGCGGACGTCACCCACGATCACCAGTTCATCCATGTCGATCCCGAGGCGGCGAAGAACACGCCGTTCGGCACGACGATCGCGCACGGGTTCCTCACGCTGTCGATGCTCACGCATCTGGCCAAGGGCGCGAGCACTGCCCCGGAAGACCCGGCGCGGTACGAGGGCTTCGTCATGGGCGTGAACTACGGCTTCAACCGCGTGCGGTTCGTGAGCCCGGTCAAGGTGGGGTGTCGCATCCGGGCGCGTGCGGTCACGGGCAACGTGGAGTTGAAAGGCAACGCAGTCGAGATGACGCGCAACTTCACGGTCGAGATCGAAGGCGAGGACAAGCCCGCGCTCGTCGCCGAGTGGGTCACCCGAGCCGTCTACGCCTGATCCGGCGCGCTTCAAACGCCCGGAATCTCCGGACCGGCGATCAGCCGGAGCTGCAGGTGCCCGCGGCACACTGACCCCGCGTGGTGTCGATGGTCTCGATCATCGCGTCGAGTTCGGCGC
>JBDUBS010000404.1:0-1796 GCA_040003875.1 Acidimicrobiia bacterium
CGCAGACTGGCCTCGCAC
Source organism: Acidimicrobiia bacterium (assembly GCA_040003875.1). Taxonomy (GTDB): domain Bacteria; phylum Actinomycetota; class Acidimicrobiia; order IMCC26256; family JAENVU01; genus JAENVU01. The sequence goes on from JBDUBS010000404.1 coordinate 19, forward strand.
TCGCGGATGATCCAGCGGCGTGAGTTGCCGCCCTGGTTGCGCCCGGAACCCATCGTCCCGTGGACCTTGGTCGCGAGCACGACGTCGTCACGCCGCCCGACCAGCGCCTCGCCCACGATCTCCTCGGATTCCCCGGCGGAGTAGACGTCGGCAGTGTCGACGAAGTTGATCCCCGCGTCGAGCGCAGTGTGGATGATCTTGGCGCTGTCGGCGTGGTCACGATTGCCCCACGCGCCGAACATCATCGTGCCGAGGCAGAGGGTGCTGACCTCGACTCCGGTCCGGCCCAGGCGGCGGTACTGCATCGCGACTCCTCACATCGGGGAACGGTGGTGGCCCAGCCTGGCAGATCACACCGCGCAATGTCCCGGCTCCGCCACGTCAGGGCAGCGGGTAGCTTCCGCGCCATGGCGTGGTCCTGCGATCTGCCCGGCGATACCGAGATGCACGGGCGCAACGCGAGCGAGTTGTTCCGCAGGCCCACTCCCCCGGAGGCCCGACCATGACCCGACTCCGCCCGCGCCGGGCCATCCGCTGGTCGGCGGTCGGGCTCACCTTGGCGCTCGTCACGCTCGGCACCAACATCGGTGGTGGGCCGATGGTCGCGGGCGCGCATGGCGGTCGCGGCACCAAAGCGTCGCGTCGGCTGCTCCCGTTGCACGCGACGCGCGGCCCGGACGCGGCAATCGTCGACTCCGTCGGTCGTCAGGTGACCCTCCGCGGCGTGAACGTCAACTCGCTCGGCGACTACTACCAGGCCGACCCGAAGCTGCCGACCGTCGTCCCGGTCAAGCGGGCCGATTGGGCGAGGATGGCCGCGCACGGGTTCAACGTCGTGCGGCTCCTGGTCTCGTGGTCCGCGCTCGAACCGCGGCCCGGCCACATCGACCGCCACTACCTGCACCGGGTGCGCCGCACCGTCGACGACGCGGCGCGGTACGGCATCTACTCGGTGATCGACATGCACCAGGACGCGTGGGGCAAGTACATCGCGTCGCCTCGCGGCACCGTGTGTCCCGCGGGCTCGGAGCCCGCGATCGGATGGGACGGGGCTCCGAAGTGGGCCACGATCACCGACGGCGCCAGCACGTGCAGCCGCGGCAGCCGGGAGGACAGCGACGCGGTGCTCACCGCGTGGGACAGCTTCTACGCCGACCGCGACGGCATCATGACCCACCTCGTCAACGTGTGGACCCAGGTGGCGCACGAGTTCCGGCGCAATCCTGCCGTCGCCGGTTTCGACCTCCTCAACGAGCCGAACCAGGGGCGCGACCCGAACGTCCTCGTGAACCTCGCCACCTACTTCCGCCGATCGCTGCGCGCGATCCGCGCCGGAGAGCGGGGACCGCGCTCGATCCATCACGTGGTGTTCTTCGAGACCACCGTGTTCGGCACCGCGGTCGAACCCTTCTCCGACGATCCCAACCTGGTCTTCGAGGGGCACAACTACGGCGAGTCGATCGGCTCCATCCCGATCGAGGTCATTTTCGACTACTTCCAGTCGTTGGCCACGAAGTACGGGACTGCATTGTGGATCGGTGAGTACGGGTGGTTCTCCGACCCGGCGGTCGCGCAGGAGAAACTCGGCCGGTTCGCGGCGAAGGAGGACACCCTGCTGACCGCGGGCGATGCGTGGTGGCAGTGGCGCCAGGCGTGCGGCGACCCCCACAGCGTGGGTCATCCGGGGGGCACGCCCGATCCGATACTCATCCACTTCCAGCGCAACGGCTGTCCCGGCGACCACAACCTGGGGGTGGTGCCGGAGTGGGCCTGTACCT
>JBDUBS010000451.1:0-5951 GCA_040003875.1 Acidimicrobiia bacterium
CCTGACGTTGGCGATCGACACCGCGGCCACGGATGCCCTCCGAGCCGAACGTCGCGCTCAGCCCGACACATGACAGCCGCATGACGTATCGCGTCGGGGTCGACGTCGGCGGGACCTTCACCGACCTCATCTGCGTCGCGGACGACGGCGAGGTCGTCCTCGACAAGACCCCGACCACGCTCGACGACCAGTCGCGCGGCGTGATGACCGGCATCACGCAACTCGCAGACCATTTCCGGTGCTCGCTCACCGAGTTCTGCTCCGGACTCGAGGTGGTCGTCCACGGTACGACCACGGCCGACAACACGATGATCGAGATGAATGGTGCCCGCACCGGCCTGCTCGTCACCGAGGGCCACCGCGACGAGATCGAGATGCGACGGGTTCACAAGGAGATGATCTGGGACCCCTCGTATCCGGCACCGCCCGCGATCGCCCGCCGCCGAGCGCGCATCGCGATCAAAGAACGGATGAGTCACACCGGCGATGTCCTGCTCGCGATGGACGAAGACGCCGTGCGCGCCGGCGTGGCCCGGCTCCGCAAGCTCGACGTGCAATCCATCGCGATCATGTTCCTGTTCTCGTTCGTGAACCCGAGTCACGAACTGCGCGCGGCCGAGATCGTTCGCGAGGAGTTCCCGGAGATCGAGCACGTCTCGCTGTCTCACGAGGTCATGGCCCGCGGGCCCGAGTTCGAACGGGTCTCGACCACGCTCGTCAACGCGTACGTGGCGCCGAAGATCTCCCGCTACGTCGGCCGGCTCGAGGAACAGCTGCGCCGTTCCGGGTACGCCGGACAGCTCCTCATCATGCAGTCGACCGGCGGCGTCATGCCCCCCGACTACGTCGCCCGACGCGCGGTCACCCTGCTGGCGAGCGGACCCGCCGGTGGCGTCATGGGCTCGGCCGTCGCGGCCGGGCGCGCGGGAGTGGACGACTTCGTCGCGGTCGACATGGGCGGGACCAGCTTCGACCTCTGCCTCGTGCGCGGCGGCCACCCGGAGATCAAGACCGACTGGAACTGGCGCTACCGCTACTACATCGGCCTGCCGATGGTCGACGTCCAGAGTGTGGGCGCAGGTGGCGGTTCGATCGCGCGCGTCCGCCAGGGTGCGCTCCTCGTCGGGCCGGAATCCGCGGGGTCGATCCCTGGGCCCGCGTGCTACGGCCGCGGCGGCGAACGACCAACGGTCACCGATGCGGACGCCGTCCTCGGCTACCTCCCGGCCGAGGGGTTCGCGGGTGGCCGCATGCAGCTCGACGTCGACGCGGCACGGCGCGCCATCGAGCGGGACGTCGCGGAACCGTTCGGTACCGACGTCACCGAGGCCGCGTGGGGCATCGAACGCATCGTGAACGCGAACATGGCGAACGCGACCCGCCGGGTCCTCGCGTCGCATGGCGCCGACCCCCGCACGCTGGCGCTCATCGCGTACGGCGGGAACGGCCCGGTCCACGCCTGGGCAATCGCCGGCGAACTCGGCGTCGGTCGGGTGCTCATCCCGAAGGCCGCGCCGGCCTTCTCTGCGTTGGGCGTGCTCGTCGCCGACTCCCCCGTGGACCTGGTCCGGTCCTACGTGACCCCGCTCGCCCAGGTGGACCTGGAGCGACTACGCCAATTGATGACCGACGTCACGAGCGAAGCGGTCAAGGAGTTGGCGCCCACCGGGTTCGCGGCGACGACGACCGACCACTTCGTCCAGATGTGTTACCCGGGCCAGAACTTCGACATGAGCGTGCCGACCTCACCCGACGTGGCCGAGGACGATCTCATCGGGCTGGCCGAACGCTTCCACGCGCAGCACGAACGCGACCGTGGGGTCAGCTTCCGGAACCAGCCGCCGCTCATACGCGGCGTGCGGCTCGTCGCCCGGGCGACCACCCCCAAACCCGCCAAGTTCGCCGCGCTCGGCGCCGAGGCCGCGGACGCCACTCGCATCGGAAGTCGCGATGCGTACTTCGGGGTGGAGTACGTCCCGACGCCGATCTACGACGGACCGCTACTCGCCGCGGGCATGGAAATCACCGGTCCGGCCCTGGTGCAGGAACCGTTCACGGTTGTGGTCGTCCCGCCCGGCGCCCGACTCACCTTGGACCCGACCGGCAATTACGAACTCCACCTCGCGTAGAACGCGGGAAAGGCAGGAACCGTGTCGGCATTTCAGCTGACGGCGATCATCGCCGTGCCCCTCACCATTCTGTTGGTCACCATCGTGCTCTTGGCCTTCGCGCGTCCTGACCGCGACGAGGACAACGGCGCGTACGCCTCCTACCTCGCATTGGCATCGGTCTTCTCGCTCTACCTCGGGCTGCTCGCACTCGCGGCGCTCGGCGAAGCCGTCACCCAGTACCTCGTGGTCGGTGACAGCGACGCTCGTGATCTGTTGAACACCCCCAGCACGTTCCGCACCTACTTCTCGCTGATGTCGACCGGGGGGCCATCCGCAATCGCCGGCTTCGCAACGCTGACGGCATTGATGGCCGTCGCGTTCTCGTATCACGCGCGCCGGCGCACCGAACTGACGGCTTCCAGCGGCAACCACCCCACCATCGATGGGATCAACCGCGCGTACCGCGCGTCGGTGTGCTTCGCGATGATTTCTCTGATCGCGATCGGCGCGGTAGTCGCCGGCAGTGCTGGGTACGACTTCTTCGCCGAACGCATCGGATCGACGGACGAACTCCGCGACCAGGCAATGGGGTCGCTACTCGCGTACGGCGGACTCGTCCTGCTTGCCGGCGTCGTGTTTCGCAGGAACATATGGGATATCCGCGGCGGGAACGAGGTCGCGGACGACGGACCGCCCGAGCCGACCGAAGTCGAGGATGTGCGGTGAATCAGGCGGCGTTGTCGTACCACGGCACCGCGTGGTCGACAAGGACGGTGCAGTGGTAGCGAGCTTCGGCGATCTTGCGGGCCTCGGTCTCGGCGATGCACGGGTCGGTGGCGTCCACGAGCACCATCGTGATGCCATTACCGTCGGCCCGGTCGAGCGTTTGCACGGTTACTCCGTAAGTCATGTTTTCCTCCACGATCACCAACGTTTCGGCATCGAAAATCGTTCCTTGAGCCGGATGGTCCGCTCGACCCATCCGATGTCGGCACCGGTGCTTCGATGACGTTCTTCACTCCGGCCGAACGAGCGGTGCTCGAGGCCGCATCCGAACGACTCGTCCCGGCGACTCCCGACGGACACCCCGGCGCGCGTGCGCTCGGCACGGTCGACTACATCGACGGTCTGCTCGACGCGTTCGCATCCGATCCGCCACACATCTGGGCCGGTGGACCGTACTCCGGTCGCGCCGGCGGGCCCCCGGGATTTTCCGAGTTCATGGCGCTCTCCCCCATCGAGGAACTCGCGTGGCGGACCCGGATCGAGGGCTCGCGAGGCATCGCCGAACGCGAGCGCATGGGCCCGATCGCCGGCTGGCAGCAGGACTACCGCGACGGCATCGCGAGGCTGGGCGCCGACTTCGCGTCGGTACCGGCGGTCGAGCAGGACCGGCGCCTCGCGGTGAACGAAGCCTTCCGCGACCTGCTGTACGAGCACACCGTCGAAGGCGCCTACGCGGCGCCCGAATACGGCGGGAACCGTGACCGGCGCGCCTGGACCGCCATCGAGTTCCCCGGCGACGTCCAGCCCCGCGGGTACACCGACGCCGAGGTCGAGGGGAAGGCGTGAGTGCGCGCATGAGCACACCCGAGTGGGATGCGGTGATCGTGGGGACCGGACCGGCAGGTGCGACCGCGGCGGAGGTTCTCACCGGTGCCGGCTGGTCGGTGCTGATGCTCGAGAAGGGTCGGAACCATCTCCTTGCGCTCGAGCCACCGTTCGGTCCGCTCGGCCACGTGTCGAACGACGAGTTGAAGTTCATGCGCCGCCACTTCCTCGGGCCGGATCCGTGGCTGGAGCCGCGCACGTTCCGCCGCACCGAAGCCGACGGGGATCGGATCGACGTCGGTGATGTGAACAACCTGCCGTCGACCGTCGGAGGCGGCGGCTTCCACGCCGACGGCAAGCTGCCGCGCTTCCGAGCGGACGACTTCAAGCCCTTGAGCGCGGGCGGGCCGGTCGACGGTGCCGACATCGTCGACTGGCCGGTCGACTACGACGAGATGGAGCCCTATTACGCCGAAGCCGAGCGGGCCGTCGGTGTCGCCGGTGAGGCCGGCGCCAACCCCTTCGCGTCGTGGCGGGCCGATCCGTACCCGATGCCGGCAGGCCCCGACATGTACTGCGCGGTCCTCACCACCACCGCCGCCGAGCGGATGGGCTACCACCCCTACCGCGCCCCGACCGGGGTGAACAGCGTCGACTACGACGGTCGGCCGCCGTGCAACAACTGTGGGTTCTGCGGCTACTTCGGCTGCCCGATCGACGCCAAGGGCGACCCGGTCGCGCCGTTGCGCCACGCATTGCGCACGGGGCGGTGCGAGATCCGCGAAGAATCGGTCGTCACCGACGTGCTCATCGACCGGACGGGCCGGCGGGCGCGGGGCGTTCGCTATCTCGATCGGGATCGACAACCGCATGAGGTATCCGCCGGCCATGTGGTTCTCGCGGGTGGTGCGTTCGAGACGCCGCGTCTGCTCCTCCGCAACGAACTCGGCAACCCGGACGTCGTCGGGCGCTTTCTCCAGTTCCACTTCCAGACCTACGTGCTCGGGATGTTCGCCGAGCGGTTGCACGGCCACCGCGGCCGGTCGGTCACCCACCTCATGGACGACCCGATCGTGCCCGACGCCGACGCCGTGGCGGCCGCCCGCGCGGCCGGGCTCCCCTTCATCCGCGGCGGCATCGTGGAACACGGCGCGGCCGGGCATCCGATCCTCGAGGGCATCCACCTCCCGCAGGGCGAGATGCACTCGTCCCTGATGATGCAGTCGATGACACGCGATCGCATGGCGGTGTTCACGATGCAGGGCGAGGATCTTCCCCAGGCCACCAACCGGATCGACCTCGACCCGCACATCCGTGACGTGTACGGACTCCCGGCCGGACGGGCGACGTACTCACCGCACGCACACGAGATCGTGTGCGCCGAGCACTGGGCGCCCCGGTTCGAGGCGATCATGCGCGAAGCCGGCGCGCAACACACGTTCTGGACGACATCACCGCCGATCGCCGGGAGCATGGCCGACCGACCCGGTGGCCGTACGCCGATCTCCCGCCACATCATGGGCGGGGCTCGCATGGGCGACGACCCGCAGACGAGCGTCTTCGATCGGTGGCAACGGCTCCACGGCGTCGAGAACGTGGTGTGCACCGACTCGTCGGTGTTCCCCACCTCGACCGGTTACGGCCCGACGCTCACCATCGTGGCCCTGGCCATCCGAGCGAGCCGCGCGCTCGCCGGCCTCGATCCCCTCCGTTCCACCCGCTCCACCACCTGAGGTGGGGTCTAGGCGGCGACGAGTTCGCGCTCGGGTTCGGAATCTGGTCGGAGCACGCGGGCCGGCGGCACTTTCAGGTCCTTGACGATGCCGACCCAGCTCATCATCTTCAAGACGTAGTAGGTGAGGTCGAGTTCCCACCAGAAGAAGCCCTGGCGCGCCGACACCTGGTAGTGGTGGTGGTTGTTGTGCCATCCCTCGCCACCAGTGGCGAGGGCGATGAGGAACGAGTTGCGGCTCGTGTCGGTGGTCTCGTAGCGCCGCCGACCGAAGACGTGCGCGGCCGAGTTCACGAGGAACGTCGCGTGCCAGAGCAGCACCGTCGACCAGAAGAACCCGACGACCAGCCCGGCCCACGCGCCGTTCCATGACCAGCCTCCGCCGGTGCCGACGAGACCGCCGATCACGAAGGCCGCGATGCCATAGATGAACGGCGGCGTCCCCTCACGGCGCTGTAGGAGCCGCAGCTCGGGATACTTCGCGAAGTCCTTGATCGCGGCGTAGTCGGTGTCCTTGTACTTGTCCGACAGGATCCAGCCGACGTGGCTCCACCAGA
>JBDUBS010000617.1:0-5947 GCA_040003875.1 Acidimicrobiia bacterium
GCCACTGCCCTGCACCGTGCACCCCGCCATGCGTTAGATGCAGTGGAACCGATCACCCAGGCGTTCGGCAGTGTCCCCAGGGATGGCCCGTCGTCATCCGCGGCTGCGTCTCGGCGGGGTTACCAGAAGCCCTCACGCGGGTCGTCGGCGTCTGATTCCGCTGCTCGAAGCCTGTCGACCGGAATCCCAGCGAGCCACCACCACACCGATCGGATCGCTGGCACCGTGCGGGTCGTGCGCCAGGCTGCACGAGCTGTTCGCTTGAATCCGACGCGGGCCTGTTCACGGAGTCAGTCAAACAGAGGCGGGAAGCACAGTCCTTCCGCTGATGTCATTGCCGCCTGGGTGCTCCGGCTCACTTCCGTATGGCGTGTATCGGATTTTCTGCTTAGGTATACGGCTGTAGAGGTAAGGCGGATTCCGGAAACGGAGACCGATCATTTTCGGCGGCGTGGTGGTGGGACCGGTTCCGGTCGCGTGAAGGCTGGGCACCACGCGTCCGCGGACGCGTCTGATGAGACGGGTTGCTGCCAGATTCTGGGACGTCCCGCGGAACGCCGCGGCGTTCGGACTATTCGACGCCGGGGAGCGTGACGACGACGCGGGCGCCCGGGTAGGCGACGTCGGTCGAATCCGCGATCTCCACGTGACCGCCGTGGCGTTCGGTGATCGTGCGGACCATGGCGAGGCCGAGGCCCAGACCACCGGCGTCGCGCGCCCGGCCCTCGTCGAGGCGGGTGAACCGTTCGAACACGCGCTCGCGATCGGCCGCCGGGATGCCGGGCCCGTCGTCCTCCACGGTCAGGACCACGCCGTCGGTGGCGACGAGCGAAACCCGAACGGCGGCGGTCGCGTGTCGCACCGCGTTGTCGAGGAGGTTGCGCACCACGCGGGTGAGTTGCTCCCGACTGCCGCGCACCCGGCCGGCGGACACCCGCTCGGTGTTCAACGCCAGCTCGGTGCGGCGAGCACGAGTTCCCTCGTCGAGCACGATGTCGTCGAGGTCGATGGTGGTCGTGGGGAGGTCGGTCTCCTCCTCGCGCGCCAGGTCGAGCAGGTCGTGAACGATCTGCTCCATGCGTTCGTCCTCGGTGAGGATCCGCCCCACGACCACGGGCCAGTCGGCCGATTCCGGGTGGGCGAGCGCGACCTCGCCGGTGGCGCGGATCGCGGCCACGGGCGACCGCAGCTCGTGCGAAGCGTCCGAAACGAACTGACGTTGTCGATCCGAGGACTGTTGCAATCGGTCGAGCATCTCGTTCATCGTCCGGGCCAGCCGGCCGACCTCGTCCCGTGCTCGCGGTTCGGAGACTCGCTGGTCGAGGCTCGAATGCGAGATCGCGGTGACCTCGTTGCGGATCGTCTCGACGGGTCGCAGCGCCCGGCCGGTCACGCTCCACGCGACGATGGCGACGAACAGGATCAGTCCCGGCACGGTCCACCACAGGGTCACGGTCAGCGTGTGGACCGAACTGTCGATGGCGCCCAGCGTCCCGGCGGCCACGAGGAAGCCGGGGACCTTCTCCCTGCCGATCCCGACCGGGATGAAGTTGAAGATGCGGTTGCCCACGAACCACACGTGGGGTTCGTCGGCAATCGCCTCGGGAAACGGACGTCCGTCGGCGCTGATGACGCGATGGTGCTCGTCCGATCCGGCCGCCGCGGTCACGAACTGGGACCACTGACCGGAGTTGTAGCCGGGCGAACCCCCGAGGATCGTGCCGCCCCGATCCACGACGACGATGGCGAAACCCGAAGGTGCCGGCACCGGGAGCGGATCCGTGATGCCGCGTCGCTCGAAGCGCTCGAACGCGTCGGTGAGCGCGATCCGGCTCGCCCCCTGCGCATCCTCGCGAAGCGATGAGCGGACGGCGCGCACGATGATCCACGAGGACAGCATCATTGCGAGTGCGACCACGACGGTCGCGGCCACGGTGATCCGGACCCGGACGGTGCCCCACAACCTCGGTGGCCGACGCATGGAGTTACTCGGTGGTGACGTCGGCAACCGGTGCGTCGGCGATGAGCCGGTAGCCCGCGCCGCGCACCGTGAGGATCGTCTGCAGCCCGAACGCGGCGTCGATCTTCTTGCGCAGGTAGCCGATGTAGACCTCGACGATGTTCGGATCGCCGGAGAAGTCGATGCCCCAGACCTCGTCGAGGAGGGTGGTCTTGGGGACGATCGCGTCGGAGCGGCGCATGAGCAACTCCAACAGCGCGTACTCGCGCGCGGTCAGCTCGACTGCCGCGTCGCCACGCCGGCATTCGCGAGAGGCGGGGTCGAGGCTGAGCGTGCCGACCGTGAGGACGGTCGGTCGCGGCGTCGAGCCCCGGCGCAGGAGCGCACGGAGCCGGGCGACCAACACCACGAACGAGAACGGTTTGCTGAGGAAGTCGTCGGCACCGGTGTCGAGCGCTTCGGCCTCGTCGAGTTCGCCGTCCTTCGCGGTGAGCATCAGGATCGGCGTCCACACGCCTTCTTCGCGCAGGGTCCGGCACACCTTGAACCCGTTCATGCCCGGCAGGAGGATGTCGAGGATGATCGCCGCGTACGCGGTTTCCCGCGCTCGCCAGAGCCCGTCGGTGCCGTTGTCCACGACGTCGACGTCGAACCCTTCCGCGGCGAGGCCCGTGGCCAGGGCCCGGGCGATATTGGCTTCGTCTTCGACCACGAGTACTCGCACCCGGTGATGCTGCCACGGTCTCGGACCCGCGCCAGGGCAGGGCTGAGATTGCCCTGAAGGGCCCAATCGTCGCCCCGGCGACGTAGAGTGGCCACCCCGAATCGAAAGCCACAGATGACTGCGACGTTCGCCGAACTCGGCGTCTCGGCCCCTCTCGCCGAGGCCCTTGCGGCCCAGGGCATCCACGAGCCCTTTCCCATTCAAGCCCTGACCATCGCCGACGCCCTGGCGCGCCGAGACGTGCTCGGCAAAGCCAAGACCGGATCCGGCAAGACGCTGGCGTTCGGCCTGCCCTTGCTCGACCTGGTCGACAAGGCCCAGCCTCAACGGCCCCACGGCCTCGTGCTGGTGCCGACCCGTGAGCTCGCCAACCAGGTCCGCGAGGTCCTCGCCCCGCTCGGCAAGACGCTCGGTCTCTCGGTCAAGGCGTTCTACGGCGGTGTGGGCATGGACCCCCAGGTCGAGGCGCTTGGCAAGGGTGTCGACGTGCTCATCGGCACGCCGGGCCGGCTCATCGACCTGATGGAGCGCGGCGAGCTGTACTTCTCGAACGTGCAGGTTCTCGTGCTCGACGAGGCCGACCGCATGGCCGACATGGGCTTCCTCCCGCAGGTGCAGAAGATCCTGCACCGGGTCGAGGGTGAGCACCAGACGATGCTCTTCTCGGCGACGCTCGACCGAGGGATCGACCGCCTCGTCGACCGCTACCTGAAGGACCCGCTCTCGCACGAGGTCGAGTCCGACGACGAGACCGTCGACGAAATGCACCATCACTTCCTCCTGGTGCACCAGATGGACAAGATCAAGGTCGTCGCTGCCATCTCGCGTGGCGTCGACCGGACGCTGGTGTTCTGTCGGACCAAGCGCGGTGCCGACAGGGTCGTCGAGCAGCTGATGCGCGAGCGGATCAAGGCCGGGGCGATCCACGGCGACCTCCGCCAGGCCGCTCGCGAGCGGGCCCTCGCCGACTTCTCCGACGGCAAGTTGCCGGTACTCGTCGCCACCGACGTCGCGGCGCGCGGCATTCACGTCGACGGTGTGGACGTCGTGATCCACTACGACCCGCCCGAGGACCACAAGGCCTACATCCACCGCTCCGGTCGCACCGCCCGGGCTGGGGAAGTCGGCGTGGCGGTGATGCTGTCGATGTGGAACGAGGAGAACGAGGTCAGGGTCATCCAACGGCGACTGCAACTCGAGCGACCGATCGTCGAGGTCTTCTCCAACGACCCGCGCCTCGCCGACCTGCGGAGCTGGGACTCGGCGGGCGAAGCGGTCGCCTGACCCGGTTGGTCAGCGACCCTCGAAGTCGGGGGCGCGGCGTTCCATGAAGCTGAGCAGCCCCTCCTGAAAGTCCTGGGTGATGGTCGCGACGTGACCGTCGACGTCGTAGAGGACTTCGGGTTCGGTCGCGTCAGTCACGACGGATGCCTCGGTGATCGCGGGGCCGCGCGGGCCGGAGCACGCGACGGTCGGCCGGATGACGCTTGGCGCTCGCCGCCACGTGATGCGACGTGCGGATCGGCATGACGCGGACATCGGCTTCGGCGTCGTCGACCTCGATCACGTCGATCATGCCTCGCCGCCGCGCCTCCCGGTGGGCTCGCAGGCGCTCGATGCGTCGGGCGCGATGACGGCGGACCGCGCGGCGGCGTAGCACTACCAGGACCCCGAGGAGCGCGAGGACGACGATGCCACCGATCTCGAGCACCGAAGACCACGAAGATCCCGAGTCGGACACGGTCGCCGGCCTGGGCGAACCCGATGCCGCGGACGGTACCGCGGCCGCCAGTGCGCCCGATGCCGGCTGCTTCGTGGACGCGGGCACCGTGGTCGCGGTCGCCGCAGCAGTGGCGGGCGTCGTCGGAGCCTTCGTCGCGATGGTGCCGGTACCGAGTGGGTGCGGGAGGTTGGCGAAGGATCCGGCGCGGCCGTCGATCGGCGCGATGCGTACTGGCGGGATGTGCACCGGCTGCGTTCCGCCGTCGGCCCCCGCGAAACCCTGGTCGAGCAGGTAGCCGGCCCACCCGGTGTCGTCCCATGTGCCCATGACCACCGCGATGAGCGTGCGGCCGTCCCGGCGTGCGGCCGTGATCAGCGTCCGGCTCGCCTTGTCGGTGAACCCGGTCTTGAGCCCGATCGCGCCGGGGTACGTGCTGAGAAAGCCGCGGTTGTGGTTCACCAACCGGCGGCCCGTCCCCGTGGGGTCGGTGAACTCGTAGGTCACGAGGCTCGCCGGTCCGGCGATCGCGGGGACCGACAACGCGTTGCGCGCGACGATCGAGAGGTCGTACGCGCTCGACGTGGTCCCACCCTCGAACCCCGCGGCTCCATCGAGCCCGGCCGGATCGTGGAACGACGTGTCCTGCAATCCGAGTCGTTGTCCGGTCTTGGTCGCGAGTTTGGCGAACCCGGCGAGACTCCCGCCGGCGTTCTCCGCCAGCGCGTATGCAGCGTCGTTGGCCGAAATGATCATGAGCGAATGCAGGGCCTGGTCGAGCGGCCAGGTGCTGCCTTCCTTCATGTCGATCTTCGAGGCGGGCTGGCTCGCCGCCAGTGCGCTCACGTGCAGCGGCGCATCGAGGGGGAGGCGTTCGAGCGCCGTCAGGGCGGTGAGCACCTTGATCGTCGACGCGGTGTACAGGGATTGGTGTTCGTTCTTGGCGAGCAAGACCGTGCCGCGGTCGGCGTCGACGAGGATGTAGGACGCCGGGGGCTGGGACGCCGGAACGCCGCCGACCGCCGCCGCGGGGGCTGCCGGTGCCGCGAGCACGGCGAGCGCCAGGAGCATCGGGACGAGGATCAGCCGATACAGCCGGGCATGGCGGGTGGGCGACATGCAGCCATCAGGCTAGTGGCGGTGACCTCCCGGGCCCGGGTTGCCCGCCCGCCGGCCGATGCGTCGTATTCGGTCCGGTGCGGGACCTCGCGGCGTGCCACCATGGCCGGGTGACCCAGGACAACCGAGTCTCCCGACGTATCGCGGCCATCGGCGAGTCCGCCACCCTCGCGGTCGACGCCAAGGCCAAAGCGCTCAAGGCGGCCGGCGAGCCGGTGGTCGGGTTCGGCGCCGGTGAGCCCGATTTCCCGACCCCCGAGCACATCGTCGAGGCGGCGGTCTTGGCCTGTCGGGACCCCGCGAACCACCGCTATTCGCCGACCCCCGGGCTCCCGGAGCTGCGCCGGGCGATCGCCGACAAGACCGCCCGCGACTCGGGCTACGGATGTATCCCGAGCCAGGTGCTCGTGACCAACGGCGGGAA
>JBDUBS010000230.1:0-5930 GCA_040003875.1 Acidimicrobiia bacterium
GCGGTCGAAGAAGGGGCCACATTCGTGAGGGTCGGGACCGGACTGTTCGGACTTCGCGCGACATTCCCCCAATCTCGGGACGCGGGGCGGTAACCTGATTTTCCGTCCGGAGGGAGAGGCGATGCCGGGTATGTGGCAAAAAACGATGGTCTACCTCGGTCTCAAAGATGACGACGAGGGTTACGAGTACGACTACGACGAGTTGGACCTGGCGGAGGAAGAGTTCGCCGACGCCCAGCCCGTCGCGAGCGTCGAGCGTCCGGCACCCAGGCCAGAACGGCCTACCCGACCGGTTCGCCGGGAGCCGGCCTCACCGGCCGTACGGGTCCAGCCCCGGGTGCGGGCGGTCCCTGTGGACGACGAGTCCGCTGCGGTCCCGACCATCCGCCCGATGGCGGCCTCGGCCGCACGCGTCCACGTCGTGGAACCGCAGGGTTTCAACGACGCCCAGGAGGTGGGGGATCGGCTCAAGAGCGATCAGCCGGTGATCATCAACCTCCAGGGGCTCAGCAAGGACCTGCAGCGTCGATTGATCGACTTCTCGAGCGGTCTGACCTACGCCATCGGCGGCTCGATGGCCAGGGTCGCCGACCAGGTCTTCCTCCTCACACCGAGCAACGTGGAGGTCTCCCAAGAGGAGAAGGACCGCCTCCAGGCGCGCGGCCTCTTCGGCGTCTGATCGAGCGACACGCCGGTGCGGGAAATCCTCTGCGCGCTCATCACGACGTACCTGATCGTCCTGTTCGCCCGCGCCATCATCTCGTGGATCCCCCCATCGCCTGGGGCGCTCGCCACGATCAGCCGCGTGTTGTTCGACCTCACCGAGCCGGTGCTCGCTCCGCTACGCCGCGTCATCCCGCCCGCCGGGGTCATCGACCTGTCGTTCCTGGTCCTGATCATCGGCGTGACGATCCTGCGTACCGCAGTCTGTGGCTGAGTGGATCTGTCCGGTTCGCGCGAGAGTCTCGATTCCAGGAAGGTTCGGTCGCTACCATGCATTCCATGGATGTAACACCTCGTGAACTCCGTGACATCGACATTCGTGAGCGCCTCGGCGGTTACAACAAAGACGATGTCGATGACCTGCTCGAACGCGCCGCGGCGCGGATCGAGGCGCTCGAGAACCAGCTGAGGTCTGCGCAGAGCCAGGCCGATGCCGGCGCGGCCGACGCGAGCAAGACGCGTGAGACCGAGGACATGCTGCACCGCACGCTCCTGCTGGCCCAACGGGCGGCGGACGAGGCGGTCGCCGAGGCCCAGACCAAAGCCCGTCAGATCCTCGACGACTCCGAGAGCAAGTCCCGGGCGATGGTGAGCGAGGCGGAGACCAACGCCCGGCGCCAGGCGGACACCGAGCGTCGCCGACTCGAGGGCGAAGTACTCGAACTCGGAGCCAAGCGCGATGCCCTGGTCGCCGACGTCGACGCGATGGAGCGCTTCGAGTCCGACTATCGGGCCCGGCTGCGGCGGGCGGTCGAAGCCGACCTGGAGATGCTGTCGAGCAAGGGCTCGGTCGCACCGTCGCCGCGCCCGACGACCCACGACGTGGAGATGCCGACGACGAGCGCGCACGCGACCACCGAGGTGAACGTCCCGTCCCCACCCGCCACCCCCGCGCCCGCCACCTCCGCGCCCGCGGCGTCGATGCCGCCGGTCGCCGCGCGCGCCGCCGAACCGACCCCGCCGCCGCTGGTGTCACCACCCGTTGCGCCCGCGCCGTCGAGTCCGTCCGAGCCGTCGAGTCCGCCCGCCGCGGCCACCCCACCGAGCTTTGCTGCGGTCACTCCGCCCGCCCCGCCGGTCGCCGCTCCGCCGCCGCCCGATCCCGCGCCCGCCGCGGCCACCCCGCCGTGGGAGGAGTCGGCGGTGCCGCCGGTCGCGCGCCCGCCGCTCTTCGACGCCGAACCCGAGCCCGAGCACCTCGACGACGACGCGTTCTTCGCCAGCCTGCGCGAAGCCGTGACCGATGAGACCCCGCTCGGACCGCGGGACAACGCGACCAACCCGGACGTGTTCGACCAGGACGACCAGCGCGGCGGCCTGTTCCGGCGCCGCGGCCGCTGATCGGCCGGTGATCGGTCAGCCGGCGAGTGTCAAACCGGCCCGGAGCACCTGGCCGTCGATGGTTGCCTCGATCGCGTCGGGGCCCACCGGACGGGTCTCGAACTT
The DNA here is from genome assembly GCA_040003875.1 of Acidimicrobiia bacterium. GTDB lineage: Bacteria > Actinomycetota > Acidimicrobiia > IMCC26256 > JAENVU01 > JAENVU01. The sequence goes on from JBDUBS010000230.1 coordinate 2,170, forward strand.
CACTGCGAGCACTTCGCTCGCGATCCAATCGCCGAACTCGGTCACGGCTTCGAGCAACGATCCCCCGGTCTCGATGACCAGCTCGATGCGGTCGGCGATCGCGAACCCGCTCGCCTTGCGGGCGTCGTTGATCACGCGCACCACCTCGCGGGCCCGGCCCTCGCGGCGCAGCTCCTCGGTGAGCGCGGTGTCGATGGCAACGGCCAGTGGGCCGACCTGAGCCAACGCGAGTTCCTCGTGGGACGCCGCCCGGATCTGGAGTTCCTCGGCGGTCAGGGCCACGGTCGTGCCGTCGACGTCGAGGGAGTACACACCGTCGGTGTCGAGGGCCCGTTGGACGGCGCTCCCGTCGACGGCCGAGAGCAGCTCTTTGACCCGGGGCAGCAGTGACCCGACCTTGGGCCCGAGCGCGCGGAAGTTGGGAAGCACCGTGTAGTCGAGGAGGCCGTCGAGGCTGGTCACGGTCTCGATCGTCTTGACGTTGAGCGCGTCGGCGATCTCGGCCGAGACGGCCCCGCTGAGTCGGGTGTCGTCGGGGACCAGCGCGATGGCGCGGGGGAGCGGTTGGCGGACCTTGAGCTTCGACTCCGCGCGGGCCGCGAGGCCGAGCGACACCAACTCCCGAGCGAGGTTCATCTCGCGTTCGAGTCCCTCGTCGATGGCCTGCTCGTCGGGCTCGGGCCAGTCGGTCAGGTGCACGGACCGATCGGTGCCCGCGAGGTTCTGGAACAACGAGTCGGAGGTGAACGGACAGATCGGCGCGAGCATCTGGGTGAGGAGCGTGAGACATTCGTGGAGCACCGCGTGCGCTGCGGCATCGGACGCCTTCCAGAAGCGCGGCCGGCTCCGGCGTACGTACCAGTTCGACAGTTCGTCGACGAACTCGTCGATCGCCTGGGCCGCGCGCAGTGCATCGAAGTTCTCGAACGCGGCGGTCACGGTGCGTAGGGTCGAGTGCAGACGCGACCGGATCCATCGGTCCATCACGTGGTCGCTCGGCGCGGCGTCGGTACGGCCGGCAGGTTCCCACGCGTCGAGGTTGGCGTAGGTCACGAAGAAGACGTAGGTGTTCCAGAGCGTGACGAGGAACCGGTTCGTGGTCTCGTCGATGTTCTCGAGGTACACCCGCTTGGGAGTCCAGGGCGAACTCGCGTACGCGAAGTTCCAGCGCAGCGCGTCGGCGCCGCGGGTCGTGAGGACCGACCACGGGTCCACGACGTTGCCGCGACTCTTCGACATCTTTTGGCCGTCCTGGTCGAGCAGGAGCGCGAGACACACGACGTCCCGGTACGGCGCGGCACCGAACACGAGCGTGTTGACCGCGAGTAACGAGTAGAACCAGCCACGCGTCTGGTCGATGGCTTCACAGATGAAGTCGGCCGGGAACCGGCGTTCGAAGATCTCGCGGTTCTCGAACGGATAATGCCATTGCGCGGCCGGCATCGCGCCGGAGTCGAACCACGCGTCGAGGACCGGCTCGACCCGGACGGCCCGCGCGCTGCAGTGCTCGCACACGATGTCGACGTCGTCGACGAACGGACGGTGCAGATCGAGGTCGGTCAGATCCTTGCCTGCCCGTTCGGCGAGATCCTCGATCGAACCAACACAGGTGTCGCGCCCGCAGTCGGTGCAGCGCCACACCGGGATCGGTGTGCCCCAGAACCGGTCGCGCGAAAGCGCCCAGTCGACGTTGTTCGCCAGCCAGTCGCCGAACCGGCCGTGACGGATGTGCTCGGGATGCCAGCCGATCTGCTCGTTCTCGGCGAGCAGCTTGTCCTTCAACTGCGACGTCCGCGCGAACCACGTGGGTTTGGCCCAGTAGATGAGTGGAGTCCCACACCGCCAGCAGTGCGGGTAGGAGTGCTCGTACTGGGCGACCTGGACGAGCTGCCCTCCCGATCGCAGTTCCTCGATGAGCGTCGCATCGGCATCCTTGACGAACCGGTCGGCGACGAGGGGTACGGAATCGGCGAACCGGGCCTGCGCGTTGACCGGGTTCAGCATCGGCAGACCCTCGGCCTCGGCGACCTCGCGGTCGATCTCACCGAACGCGGGCGCGAGGTGCACAATGCCCGAACCGTCGTCGACCGTCACGAAGTCGGCGGCCACGACTCGCCAGGCGTCGCCCTCGGCCGGGAGCCACTCGAAGGGCCGTTCGTACCGCCGACCGACCAGGTCGCCAGGGCTGACCTCGGCCACGACGGTTGCCTGGTCGCCGAAGAGCGCCTCGACCCGATCGGCGGCCAGGACGAGGTCCCGCCCCTCGCCGACCTGGATCCGCACGTACGGGACGTCGGGGCCGACGGCAGCCCCGACGTTGCTCACGAGCGTCCACGGCGTGGTCGTCCAGACGAGGAGGTCGAAATCGGCGTCGACCACGGGGAACCGGACGTAGACCGAGTCCTCGGTGATGTCCTGGTATGCCCCGGGCTGGCCGAGTTCGTGGCTCGAGAGTGCGGTGCCGCAACGACCGCAGTACGGCACGACCTTGGAACCTTCGTAGATCAGGCCCTTGTCCCACATCTCGTGGAACTGCCACCAGACGCTCTCGATGAACGGGTTGCTCATCGTCGTGTACGCATCGGAGAGGTCGAGCCACATTCCGATGCGGCTGGTCATGGCGGACCAGTCCTCGACGTACCGCAGGACCGATTCGCGACAGCGCCGGTTGAACGCCTCGATCCCGTAGTCCTCGATCTGGGGCTTGCCCGAGAAGCCCAACTCCTTCTCGACCTCGACCTCGACCGGGAGCCCGTGACAGTCCCAGCCGCCCTTGCGGGCCACGTACCGGCCCCGCATGGTGTGGAACCGCGGGTAGATGTCCTTGAACAGGCGGGCCCAGACGTGGTGGATTCCGGGGCGACCGTTGGCGGTCGGCGGGCCCTCGTAGAACACCCATTCCGGGGCGTCGGCGCGCTGGCGGAGCGATTCCGAGAACACGTCGTGTTCGCGCCATTGGGCGAGCACACGCTCCTCGAGCGCGACGAGGTCGAGGCGAGGATCCACGGGGTCGAACGGCACCGGCCCACCCTATTCGGCACCTCTGCCGGCTCCCGGCGTCGTTGGCATCTGCACTACCATCCGCCGCTTCCCGTTGCCACCCAGAGGATCTCCGATGGCCAAGGCCACCGGCCGCAAGGCCCCCAGCACTTCCAGAGCATCAGCGTCGAAGCAGGCCGCGCCGGCCAAGGCTGTCGCGAAGAAGGCCGCGCCGGCGAAGGCTGCCGCGAAGGGTCCGACCAAGAAGTCGGCACCGGTCAAGGCGACGAAGCGGGTTGCGCCCGCAAAAGCGGTCAAGCAGGGGGCCAAGACGGCGGTGAAGAAGGCGGTGAAGAAGGCGGTGAAGAAGGTGGCGAAGAAGGTGACGAAGAAGGTGACGACGAAGGTGACGACGAAGGCGACGACGAAGGCGACGAAGAAGGCGACGAAGAAAGTGAAGCAGTCGGCGCCGGTCAAGGCAGTAGCGAAGAAGGCCGTGCCCACGAAGACCGCCACGAGAACGGCGCCACCCGCCAAGGTCGCGAAGAAGGCCGCCCCCGCAAAGGCTGCGGCGAAGATCGCGAAGCAGGCCGCCCCGGCAAAGGCTGCGGCGAAGGTCGTGAAGCAGGCCGCCCCGGCAAAGACTGCGGCGAAGGCGGTCAAGCAGGCACCCGAGCCGAAGGCGCCGAAGCGGCCGGCCGGGAAGACCTGCGCGCTGTCGGGGCTTTTCGTGCCGACACAGTCGCCCAACGTCACCCCGAAGACCCTCGAGAAGCTCCGGG
>JBDUBS010000172.1:0-1788 GCA_040003875.1 Acidimicrobiia bacterium
GGTAGTCACGACGACGTTGGTCGTGGTTGCAGTGGCGGTTCGCGGTCGGACCCGTGAACGAACCGACGCGTCGGGACTGGGGTTCCTGACCGTCCTGGTGACCACCTTGATCGTGCTCCCGGTGCTGGCCGGTTCGGTGAGCGACACCGTCAACTTCAACGTCCGCTACTGCGCAAGTGCCGTCGTCCCGCTCATGGTGCTGGTCGGCGCCGCGTTCGACCGGCTCCGGCGTCACCGCATCGTGACGATCGTCCTGGTCGCATTGGTCGCGATGATGACGATCGCATCGGTACGGGTGCTCTTCCCGGGGAACGACTACGCGCGGGAGGACATTCGGGCCGTCAGTCGCGAGTTGCGTACCAACTCTTCCGGCGGGCCCGTGCTCGTCGAGAGTCCCACCATCGTGGAGGGTTTGCGGTGGTACGGCTATCACGGGCCGGTGGTCGCGGTACGGGACCCACAGGCGCGGACCGTCGTCGCGGCGTACCGCGACCAGCGCGAGACGGGCGGAGTGGTCACGTTGGTCCAGGCACGCGAGTGGGAGTTCGATCCCGGCAACGCGGTCGCCCACGAGTTGATCCGGGCCGGCTTCCGGGTCACGTCGTCACACACCTCTCCCGGCGCCCGGATCAGCGTCTTCCACTACCAGACCTGATCCTGAGTCTCCGATGGATCCGTCGCGACCCGATCGCACCCACCCGATGGCCCGCCCGCGGACCTCGCGCCACGCCGCGAGGCGTCTGTTCGCCGCCGTCGGATGGCTCGCCCTTGCGGTGCTGACGTGGGTCGTCGTGTCGATCGTCACCGGTGACACTCGCGTCGTGCAGTTCACGGTGCTCGCACAGAGTTTGGCGCCGTGGATCTTCTTACCGGTCTGGGTCGCAGCCATCGTGGCGTTGATCCGTCGGCGCTGGCTACCGGGCGGGGCGTGCCTGGTGCTCGTCGTGGCGCAGGTGCTCCTGGTGGCGCCGGCGATCGGGTCGGATCGACTGCCCCGGTGGGCCGGAAACGCCCCGACGATCACCGTCCAATCGGTGAATGTCTGGGACCAGAACCCGAGGCCGAACCGGGCGGCCCACGAACTGGTCGAGAGCAAGGCAGACGTACTCGTCCTCGTCGAGGTCGCCGGGTACATGCAACGGGCACTGCATCGAGCCGGGATCGACCACCGATTCCCGCATCAGTTGCAAGCGGTATCGAGCAAGACCGGCACGAACGACGGGATCTACTCCCGAATCCCGTTGACCCACGAGACGCTGATCCACGACGCGCTCAACGAACTCCCCGCCGCCACGGTCACGCGCGGCGGTCGCTCGTTGCGAATCGTGGCAGTCCACATCGACGGACCGCTCCATGGACGAGCCCAGTGGCAAAGCGAGCTTGCTCGCCTGCGCCCCGTCGCGAGCCGGTATCGCGGTCCGCTCGCGATCGTCGGTGACTTCAACGCGACGCGTTGGAACCCCCCATTCCGCGATCTGCTCGCCGTTCCCCTCACCGATGCCCACGAGTCGCGTGGGCTCGGGCTGACCCGATCATGGCCGGTTCGCGGGACGGCGTTCGCGGCCTTCGGACCGTTGATGCGGCTCGACCACGCGCTCACGAACCGCGACGCAGCGGCGACGCGCGTCCGCGACGTCGAGATCTCCGGCAGTGACCACGTCGGATTCATCGTGACGGTCGCGATGAAGCGTGCGTGACCGGGACCGCGCCGCCGAGGTGGTCAGTACGCGCCGCGACGTAACAGCACCGTCGGGAAGGTCTTGGCGAGGATTGCGATGTCCGTCCACA
>JBDUBS010000508.1:0-1785 GCA_040003875.1 Acidimicrobiia bacterium
GAAGCCAACCACGACTTCTACACGGAGTCGATGGGGTTCACCCTGGCCCGTACCGTCGTGGCTCCGACCGATACCGGCGGGTGGGCCCGGCACCTGTTCTACGAGACCGGAAACGGCGAGATGATCGCGTTCTGGGACCTGCACGACGACACCATCGGCGACTTCGAGCCGTCGATCTCCACCGGGCTGGGGCTCCCCCAATGGACGAACCACATCGCGTTCGACGCCGCGACCCTCGACGACCTTGCCGCGGCCCGTCAACGGTGGCAGGACCACGGCCACTACGTGTACGAGATCGACCACGGTTGGTGCACCTCGATCTACACGACGGATCCCAACGGCATCATGGTCGAGTTCTGCACCACGACGGCCGAGGTCACCGACGCCGACCGCGCCGACGCGCTGCGCCTGCTCCACGAAGCGGCTCCCGACCTCGAGCCCGCGCCGACCGGCACGCTGTACGAGCCGACGACCGCCGCGGTCTAGGTCTCACTGCCCGCTGCGCCGCTTCGGTGACCGGTCGGTGACCGCTGGGTCACCGTGGATTCAGGCGATCACCCCACGCGTGCGCAGCGCGGCGATGCTCGCTCCGTCGAGCGCGAGCAGTTCGGTGAGGACCTGATCGGTGTGCTCACCGAGAGCCGGCCCGACGTGGTTGATCGCGCCGGGGGTACGCGAGAACTTCGGGACGATTCCGGTCATCGGCAACACCCGCTGGAAGCCGGCGGCCAACCGCACGATCATGTCGCGCGCGGCGATGTGCGAGTCGGCCGCGATGTCGGGCGCGGTGTTGATGAGTCCCGCGGGGATCGAATGAGCTTCGAGACGCTCGAGAACGGCGTCCGCGGTCATGGTCACGGTCCACGCGGTGACCTCGGCGTCGAGTGTCACCTGCCCGGCGGCCCGGGCCGCGTGGGTCGCGTACGGCGCGGCGAGGTCGGGCCGGTCCATCGCGGCGGTGAGGCGTGCGAACACGGCGTCGGCATTCGCCGCGATCACCACATCTCGGCCGTCGGCCGTGCGGTATGCATTCGACGGTGCGACGCCCGGGAGGAAGCCACCACTCCGGCCGCGAACCACACCGCCGAGCTCGAAGTCGGCGACCGTCGACTCCATGAGTGCCATCACCGCCTCGTAGATCGCGACGTCCACCTCCTGCCCACGACCGGACCGGTGCCGCTCGTTGATCGCGGCAAGGGTGCCGATCACCGCGAACAGCGCCGCGAGGGCGTCGCCCAGCGAGATCCCGGCTCGAGCGGGCGGGCGGTCGGGGTCGCCGGTCGTGTGGCGGATACCGCCCATGGCCTCGCCGATGGCCCCGAAACCCGGCTCGTGGGCGCGCGGGCCGTCCTGCCCGAAACCGGAAACGTGCGTCAGGACGAGACCGGGACTCGCTGCCGCGAGCACCGGATACGAGAGGCCCCACCGGGCGAGCGTGCCCGGCTTGAAATTCTCGACGACCACGTCACAGTGCTCGGCGAGATCACGGGCCAGGTCGCGACCCGCGTCGGTGCGAAGGTCGATCGCGATCGACTGTTTGTTCCGCGCGATCGCCGGCCACCAGAGTGAGCGACCGTCGACGGTGACTCCCCAACCGCGCATCGGATCGCCGGTACCGGGTGCTTCGACCTTGACCACCTCGGCCCCGAGATCGCCGAGCAGCTGACCGGCGAACGGACCAGCGATGAACGACCCGAGTTCGAGGACGCGCAGCCCGGTGAGTGGAGACGAGGACGGTTCGGCAGCAGTCACAGCCGCCTAGCCTGCCACCTCATGCCCGCGGAG
>JBDUBS010000665.1:0-1781 GCA_040003875.1 Acidimicrobiia bacterium
CCGCGGATCACGGCATCTCGTTCCAGCTCGGCGAACCGGCGCGGAATCCCTCGGCCGCGAACCTCCCCGAGGTCACCTGGACCCCCCTCCTGGTCAAGTACCCGCACCAGACCCAGGCGCACGTCGACGATCGCCGCGCCGAATCGATCGACGTCCTGCCGACGGTCGCGGACGTCCTCGGCGCGAAGCACGCCGGTCCCTTCGACGGCATCTCCCTGCGGCACCTGCCGCGTACCGACGGGACCGGCCGGATGTACCCGTGGTCGTGGCGTCCCACCGCCCGAGACCTCGTCCCGCCCGACGGGCGGGGCTACGTCGACGTCGACGGACCCAAGGGCTTCGCCCGGGTACTCGAGGCCCGGGCCGCCCCCGATGGCACCGACCAGGCGCTGCGCGTCTACCAGCGTGGCCGCTTTGGCGCGCTCGTCGGACGACCGGTCGCCGCGTTCGGTCGCGGCCCGACCGGGTCGGCGACCGCCACCATCCAACACCTCGAACGGTTCGACCATGTGCAACCGAAGGCGCAGAACGTCGACTGGGCCTTCAGCTACGGCGGGATCTCCGGCGTCGACATCGAGACACCGCTCGCGGTCGCCAGCAACGGACGGATCATCGCGACGACCGCCGCGCAACTCCCCACCAACGGCACCGCGCCGTTCACGTTCCTCGTGCCCCCCACCCTCCTCGCACGCGGCCGCAATCACCTCGAGCTCTACGTCATCCGCGGCTCCATGCCCAACCCGGCGCTCGTCCCGGTCCCGGTCCGAGCGGCATGACCCGGCGCGGCTGACGTCGGGTCAGGTCACCGAACCCGAGCGAGAAACGCGTTGGTCTTCGCGGCGATGGCCGCTGCGGCGACCCGGCCGCTGTCACCGACGTTGAAGATGCTCTCGTCCCGGACGGTGCGGAGGCGCTCCGCCCAGTTGTCGGCGTTGTCGATCGCATCGCGGACTGCGCCGACGATGCCGGACGGATCGTCGGCCGCCACGACCGCGCCGATGCGATCACGCACGGCGACCTCGAACGGTTCGATTCCCAGCTCGGCGTACTCCGGATTGTTGACCTTCCGCTCGACGTCAATGAAGACCACCGGCCGCTCGCGGCCGAGGGCGTACTCCAGCGCGGCGCCCGACCAGTCACTCACCATCACGTCGGATTCGTGCAACGCCCGCGTGGCCGCGATGTCCTGATCGAGTTCGAAGTCGGCGTGATCCGCGAAGCGCGCCACCAGCCGTTCGATCGCGGCGGGATCCTTCTTGTCGGTCATGGGATGGGGACGAGCGATCACCCGAAACCCCGCATCGAGCAGCGCTGCGACGAACTCGACGCCGACCGTCTCGAACGTACAGGTGGGACCCCACGACGGGGCCACGAGCACCGTCTCCCGGGCCGCGTCCCCGGACGGCTTCGTGGGCGTTGCCGCCACGCGCTCGGCGAGGATCGCGTCGAGTCGACCGTACCCGTGCTCGACCAATTCCTTGGCGGGCAGACCGTGGATCTCCTCGCGGCGACGGACCTCGTCGATCATGTAGGGGCCGACGCAGAACACCGTGTCGTAGTGGTCGAACCCGTCGGGCTCGTAGATCATGTGGGTGCTGGCCATCGAGTGGAAGACGTACAGGTACTCGGTGCCGTGCTTCTCGGCGAACCTCGATCGCGGCAGCACCGAGATCCCGAGTTGGGGAACCGTCGCGACGAGCACACCCACTTCGAGGGTCTGGAAGAGGAACGCGCGCTTCACACCCTCGCCGACGTAGAAGGCACGCAAGCCCGGTCGGTCG
>JBDUBS010000191.1:0-1781 GCA_040003875.1 Acidimicrobiia bacterium
CGGCGGTCGTGTTCCTGGCCGCGATCGTCGTCGCCCCGCACGACTCCCACGACCTCTGGTCCTACGCGATGTACGGCCGGATCGTGAGCGTGCACCACGCGAGCCCCTGGGTCACGCTCCCCGCCCAGTTCCGCGGCGATCCGTTTCTCACGCTCGTCGCACCCGGTTGGCGCCACACGACGTCGATCTACGGTCCGGCCTTCACGTTCCTGGCGGCCGCGATCACCAAGGTCGGGAGCGACTCCGCCACCGCGGTCCGCATGTTGTTCACGTCGTCGTTCGCGCTCGCCGCAGCACTCGGCGGGTGGATCATCCACCGACGCACGCGGAGTGCCGCGGCGGTCGCCCTCGTGGTGCTGCACCCGGCGATCGCGATCGCCGGGCTGAGCGGTGGACACAACGACGTGCTCGTCGGGGTCAGCCTCCTCGGCGCGGTCGTACTCGCACAGGACGACCGACCGGTCGCCGCCGGATTCGCGGCAGGTCTCGCCACGCTCGTGAAGCTCACCGGCGGTATCGGCATCGTGGCGCTCGCGTGCTGGGGTCTCCGCCATCGGGGCCCACGCTGGTCGGCCCGGTTTGCCGCGGGTTCGCTCGGCTTCGTCGCACTCGCGTACCTGCCGTTCGGCACCACCGGCCTGTCGGCGTTCGTGAAGAACCGCGGGTCGCTCTCCCGTGCGTCGGCGTGGCAACTCCCCCGCCTGCTCACCGGTCTGGACCAGCGTCACACCGGGATCAGACTCGGCCTGCCCAACAGCGACACGCAACTCCTCGTCACTGTGGGCGCGGGGTTCACCCTCGCGCTGGTGGGTTGGCTCGCGTTCCGGATGTCACGGGCCGAACACCCCGCCATCGGGATGATCTCCGCGCTCGGCGGCTACCTCTTCTTCGCGCCGTACGTCCTGCCCTGGTACCCCGCGTGGGTCATTCCGACGATCGGGCTCGTCCCTCGCGTGGCCGCGGCCCGCCTGCTCGCCCTGCAGGCTGCGCTCCTCGTCGTCGTCTACGAACTCAAGACCCAGAGCCTCGCCACTTGGGTCGCCAGCATCGTGTGGTGGGGCGCGGTCGTCGGATCGGTCGGGCTCGCGATCGTCCTCCTCCGCACACTGCGCCGCACCCTCGCGGAACCCGCGGCGCTCCCCACGCCGATCGAGTCGCCCGTCGGCTGACGCATCGTGGGGTCAGGCCGGCGCGGCCGAACGTCCCGCTACGACGATCCCGGCATTCCAACCGGGGGCGCGACCGCCGGTCGGGAGTGGGACACCCTCGACCGCGGCTCCACCCGCCGCGAGGGACCATGCGATCACGGAGTTCGAGTTCCACATCTCACCGGTCCCGTACTCGTCCCGACCCCACACCGGAGTCGGGATGGAAGGCAGGACGTCGAGGACGCGACGCGCCACTTCGGAATCGGCGGACACCCGCACGGGGCTCCCCACCGCGGAGCCGACATCGGGGATCGTCCCACCCCGCCACCGGCGGATCTCGTAGCGGAAGATCCGGAAGCGGCCCGCGGAGCGGAGCCCGACGGGTCCATGGGCCACCACCCCGCGCCGTTCGCCGTACGCGTCGGGCACCGGCGCCTGCTCGACGACGAAGTGCCCCTCGGGCAGGTCGATCACGAGGGCCGAGTGGTACAGATCCGCGCTCGACCGGCGGGCCACGAACGCTGACAGCCTCTCGAAGACGCGGCCGCTGAACCGGACGACGTGTGCGCCCGCACCGAGCGGGATCCAGTACAGGTCCACGGTCCCGAGCCCGTCACCGACCGGGGCAACCGA
>JBDUBS010000724.1:0-1779 GCA_040003875.1 Acidimicrobiia bacterium
CACGGCCTTCGGCCGACCCCGTGACCAACACGGCAACGTCGGGGGCGAACGCGGTGGAGTTTCGCCGGAACGAATCGTTCAACCCCCCGCAGGTCGTGGGGAACGGCGTCACCTTCCCACCGACGAGCGACGCCGCGTCGGCGATGCCGCAGCCGTAGAAACTCGTGGCCAGCCCTCGGACGTTCGCCGTTTCGTAGCGCCGATCGCTGTTCCGGATCAGATCGATCACCGTGGAGTCGCCGGCCACCAGCATGCGGAGCAACCCCTTTGCGTCCTGCGCCTGAGTCCCGGCCGGCCCTTGCCGGTTGCCAGGTCCGGTGCTCCCGCCGGCCGTGCCGGCTGCCGCCGCCGTGTTCTCGTACTCCGGCAACGCGTAGGCGATGGCGATGCTGATCGCCACGAGGGTCAATCCGGTCGCCAAGACCTTGAACCCTCGGGTCCGATCATCCTTCGGGTCTCGGGGCGACGACCTCGCCGGTACCGACAGCCCGGCCGAGCGCGCGGTGAGTCGCCTGCGGAGGCGCTGTGCCGGTTGTTCCACGAAATACCACGACCAGGCCGTGACCGAGGCGATCAACACTGCGCTCAGGACCAGACGCGAGTACCACGTCCACGTCGGCGTGTATCGCAACACCGCGGTGAAGACGAGTGGATGCCAGAGATAGATGCCGTAGGAGACGCGACCGGTCACGCGCAACGGCTTCAGCGCCCAGAACTTCGATCCGATCCAACGCTGCTCGACGATGGCCAGGATGATGATCGCGACGCACGCCGCGAAAAGCTCCAGCCCGCCGTAGTTCACGAGCTTCGAGTAGGAGTCGCCGACTGCGTAGATCCACGCCATGACGCCGCAGGCGATGGTGGCGGCGATCGGGAGGAATCTGGTACCGGCGAATGGACGCGTTCCGACGATCGCCGCAGCAGCACCGATGAGGAACGAACTCGCGTGCAGGGTTCCACTCACCTCGACCGCGCCGTGGTGGAGCGTCGTGTACCAGGAGGACCAATCGTTGATGCGCAGCAGCCAGACGGCGACGGTGGCAGCGGTGCAGAACCAGAGAGTGTTGCGGACTGGTCGACGACTCAGCAGGAGCAGCATGAACGTGGCCGGCCACACGAGATAGAACTGCTCCTCGAGGGCCAGCGTCCAAAGGTGTGACATCGTCAAGAAATCAGCCGCGTGGTGAAATGCGAGATACCAATTCGTCGAATAGGTGAACCCGGTGATCACCGTGACGCCGGCAACGAGTTTCGACTGATGTGTGAGGACCCCGTATGCGAAATAGACCAACAGGAACGCGATCAAAGCGGGCAGGAGTCGCGTGACTCGTCGCAGATAGAAGGGTTTGAAGTTCAACTCATCGGAGCGGGTTCGCTCGCGGAGCAGGATCGAAGAGATGAGGAACCCACTCAGGACGAAGAACATGTCGACGCCGAGCGCGCCTCCACCGAGGTAGTTCGCGACGTCGTGAAAGTTCGGTATCAAGCCGGGCCGGAGATGGACGAGTACCGTCGCAATCACGGCGAACCCGCGGATGCCGTCCAGCGCCGGAACGTACTCCGGCAGTGCAGTCGTCCCCGCGAGCCGATCGGCGTGCGGGTGCACCGAAGTGACGCGCGCCTCGTCCCCCGCACTCGTCATCGAGGTGCATCGTAGCTGAGTCTCGAACGATTCGAACCAGGTCCCCGAGGCTCGCGGCAACGGTCCGCGCCCGTCGCCGCGGCCCTCCGTGTCAGCTCCATCACCCCACCAAACCCAAGGCGCGACCCGTACCGACC
>JBDUBS010000723.1:0-5893 GCA_040003875.1 Acidimicrobiia bacterium
GCGCCACACGGACGCCACGCTGTCAGACCTCAAGGAGATGCGCGAGGGCGAGCTGCGAACGCTCGCCGGTGTCGTCACCGCGCTGGCGAAGAAGTACACGAAGCGCGGCGACCTCATGGCCACGTTCGTGCTCGAGGATCTCGGCGCCGCGGTCGAGGTGATGGTGTTCCCGAAGACGATGGCCGCGTACGGCGAGATGCTCGGCGAGGACGCCATCGTGTGCATCAAGGGTCGTCTCGACCTGCGCGACGACTCACCCAAGATCATCGCGATGGAGATCAGCCAACCCGAGCTCATCCTCGACGGTGCTCCACCGGTCCGCATCAAAGTCCGACCCGGCACGCTCACCGATTCCAAGACCACGCGGCTCAAGGAGATCCTCGCCGAGCACCCGGGTGAGTCCCAGGTGTTCGTGCACCTCGAGTCCTACGAGAAGACCACCGTCCTGCGCCTCGGCGACGAGTTCTGCGTCTCCGACCGTACCGGCCTCTTTGCCGAACTCCGCGTCCTCCTCGGCCCCGACTGCCTGTTGTAATTGCTCGCTCTGCTCGCCTCCTTCATTGGTCGTCCGCTCACACTCCTGACGGTCATGCCCCACGTGGGGTTCGCTCCCGACCTGCTCGCTCCGCGGGCTCCGCTCGGGTGCGGGATGGGCTGGTCGAGGTACCGCCTATCGTCAGCGACGACTGAGCCGGAGCTTGCGGAGGCGAACTGCCCGGGAACGAGCCCCACGTCAGTCGCGACATGTAGGAGCGCGAGAGGACGGGCCATATGGACGGTGTACCGATCGACGACGAGTTGAACGAGACCGACGCGATGACGGAGCGGACGATCGATCGGGTGATCGGGTCGTTGCCGGGATCCTTTGCCGGCGCGGGTCTGACCGGACTCGCCAAGGGCATGGGCATGTGGGTCGAGCCCGAGGAAGCGGCCGTGATCCGCGAGGTGGGGGAGCCGCCGCCGAATCCCGACGACCCGATCGAGGTGTCGATCGACCCCGACCACCCCGAGAACACCCGCATCGTCTACCACGTCCGGCACCCGCCCTCGGAGAACTGACGTCTCACCGCGCTTTGGCGTCACACAACCCGCGTCGAGGTGGCTCAGTGACGCCAGAGCGCGTGCGAGCGAGGGCCAATCAAGAGTCGGTAACCCAGGTCGAGTTCGGGCAGCGTGCGCAGGTGGCCGTGGCGTTGGTCCCAGGCACCCGACGCGAGGTCCGCCGCGAGACGCTCCATCCGCGCCGCGACCAGTTCCTGGTCCATGGTCTGCATCGCGCTCATCCCGGCCCGTATCGCGGGGTCGAGGTAGCCCTCGGGTCGGGCCCAGTACGCGCCGGTGAACCCGTCGGTACAGTCGCGCGGGATCGGCACCGGCACCACGCGCGCATCGAGCATGGCGGCGAGGTCCTCGATCGCCGGGAAGTCGAACAGTTGCTGACCGGTCATCTCCGGCAGGTACTCCCGCACGATCCACGCGTCCAGTTCGAACACGGTGTCGAAGGTGAACACGACGATGGTGGGCGCGACCCGGCGGAGTTCCGCAATGCCGCGGGTCAGGTCGGTCCAGTGGTGCAGTGTGAGCGTGGCCAACGCCGCGTCGAATGCCCGATCGGGGAACGGCAATGCCTCGGCGATGCCGCACACCGACGGTGGCGCGTCCGTCGTGCGCTGGGCGAGCATGACCGGTGACGGGTCGAGGGCGACGACTCGCCGGTCGCGTGGCTCGTACGAACCGGTCCCCGCGCCGATGTTGACGACGGTGCGAGCATCTCCGAGGGCGGCGTCGATCCGGGCGGCGATTCGGCGATCGGGAACCCGCGCCGCGGCGTAGGTCCGACCGATCGTGTCGTAGAGGGGCGCCGTCCCGTCGGATCCGCTCACGGGACCTTGGCGATCACGTCGTCGGCGAAGCGGGAGAGGGCCTCACGCAGTCCCTTGGGGTCGAACGCGAGCGGCGGGATGACAATCCGATCGACGCCCTCGTCGATCATCCGATGGACGCCGTCGGAGTCCATCGCTCCGCCACGTGTGATCTCGATCCCCGACGGGTCGCGGCCGGCGTCACGCGCCGCCTGCTCCATCGCGGCGCGTTGTTCGGCCCAGTTCCCCTTGCCGGGGAAGAATCCGTCGCCGAGGCGTCCGGCGCGGCGGGCCGCGGCCAAGGTGTGGCCGCCGACCACGATGGGCACCGACGCCTGCGCCGGGTGGGGGAACGAGTTCGCACCGCGCAGGGTGGTGAAGCGGCCGTCGTAGTCGACGTTCTCCCCGGCCCACAGTGCGCGCATCACCGCCACGCACTCGTCGGTGCGGGGCGCGCGTTCGGAGAACGGCACACCGATCGCGTCGAACTCCTCCTCGAGCCAGCCGACCCCGATACCGAGGGTCACGCGGCCTCCGGTGAGATGGTCGAGGGTCGCGACCTCCTTCGCGACGACGACGGGGTTGCGCTGGGGAAGGATCAGAATTCCGGTCGCGAGGCGGAGCGTGGCCGTGTGGGCGCCGACCCACGTGAGCCACACGAGCGGGTCGGGGATCGGGGCCGTGTCGCCACCGGGCATCTTCCCGTCCTTCGAGTACGGATACTCGGACGCGTAACCACTGGGGACGATCACGTGCTCGACCGTCCAGATCGACTCGATCCCGGTCTCCTCGCAGATCTGACCGAGTTCGGCCGCCACTTCCGGTCTCCCGAACGGACCGACATTCGCGAACAACATTCCGAACTTCATTGCGACCTCCCACACGATCGGCCGGAGTGGCCGATGCCGCAGTTTTCAACACCTTGTGCTCCGCGTGCCAAGCTGCTCGCACTGTCCGCCGGCGGCAAGGAAAAATCGTCAGTGAAAATCGGAGTGCTCGGAGCGACGGGGCCTGCGGGTCGAGGACTGGCAGCGCGGTTGAGCGACGTCGGATTCGACGTGCTGGCCGGTTCACGTGAGCGGCAGAAAGCCGAGGTCGTCGTCAACGAGCTGACCGCCGAGTGGGGCGATCGGGTCGCGCGGATCACGCCGGCGAACAACCAGGCCGCCTGCGACGCCGACGTCGTGGTCCTCGCGGTGCACGCGGATGCCGCGCTGGCGACCGCGAAGTATTTTGCCGATCAACTGTCGGGGAAGATCGTCGTCTCGATGGCCAACCACCTCGAGAAGCACGGCACCGAGTTCAATGCGGTGCTCCCGCCCCACGGCTCCATCGCCAAGGAGATGCAGGCCTTGCTCTGGCGCTCGGAGGTCGTGACCGCGTTCCACCTCGTCCCCGCGGCCGAGTTCTCGCGCCTCGACCAGAAGATGGAGAGCGACGTCGTCGCCTGCGGGAACGACGATCACGCCCGCACCACGTTGATGGAGATCATCTCCGCCATTCCCGACCTGCGCGCGTTCGACGGCGGATCACTGGAGAATGCGGTGGGCATGGAAACGTTCGCGGCGGTGTTGCTGACGATCAACATCCGGCACAAGGTCCGTGCCGGTCTTCGACTCTCGGGATTCTGATCGCGTGACCATCAACCTCTACTGCACGGCTCGCCGCGCCGTCGTCCCCTTCACCCCGGACCAACTCGTGCGGATGTACGTGTGCGGGATCACGCCGTACGACTCCACCCACCTCGGCCACGCGGCCACCTACCTCACCTACGACCTGCTCATCCGCCGCCTCGAGGAGCTGGGCCACGAGGTCCACATGGTGCGCAACGTCACCGATGTCGACGACTCGATCCTGCCGAAGGCCCGTGAGCTGGGCATCCCGTACCTCGAGCTTGCGGAGGCCGAGCTCACCCGGTTCCGCGCCGACATGGAGGCGCTGGAGATGCGCCCGCCGATCGCCGAGCCCCGGGCGACCGAGACGATCGATGAGATCGTCTCCATCGTCGAGCGGCTCCTCGATTCCGGCCACGCGTATCTCACGCACGGCACCGCGTACTTCGACGTCTCCACCTTCCCTGCGTTCGGCGAGTTGTCGCACTACAGCGAGGACCAGATGATGCGCCTCGCCCGGGCCCGAGGCGGGAATCCAGACGACCCGCACCGCCGGAGCCCGCTCGACTTCGTGCTGTGGCAGCCCAGCGCATCCGACGAACCCGCCTGGCGCGCGCCGTTCGGTGTCGGCCGGCCCGGGTGGCACGTCGAGTGCTCGGCCATGGCGATGCAGGAACTCGGTACCACCATCGACATCCACGGCGGCGGTACCGACCTGATCTTCCCGCACCACGAATGCGAGATCGCGCAGAGCGAGGCGCTCACCGGGCAACCGTTCGTGCGGCATTGGCTCCACTCGGCGATGGTGGCGTACGAGGGCGAGAAGATGAGCAAATCGCTGGGGAACCTGGTGTTCATCAGCGACCTTCGCAAGACGGCCGATCCCCGGGCGATCCGGCTCGCGTTGATGCACCACCACTACCGGTCGGGCTTCGAGTGGCACGACACCGACATTCAGGACGGCAATGCCCTGCTGCACCGGTTGCTGGCCGCGGCCCAGTGCGCGGCCGGCCCGGATCCGGCGCCGTTCGCGGCGCGCGTCCGCAACGCCATCGACGACGACCTCGACGCGCCCAAGGCCCTCGAGGCGCTCGGCGAGTTCGCGGACGCGATCCTCTCCGGTGGCGACGACGCGACGGCGCCGGCCGTGCTCGGCGAGTTGAGCGCGCTGGTCGGCGTCAACGTCACCCGCCCGCTCTGAACTCAGGCCTCGGCCTTCTCCTTCAAGGGCACCAAGGCCTGCTGGTACAGGCCGCCCAACATCGGAGCCATCTCGTCCGGCGTGACCGTGACTTCCCAGACGACCTTGCTGCCGTCGCCGTCGGGCGAGACGGTGATGGTGGCCTCGTGGCTCTCGACCGGCGCGCCCTCGATGATCGAGTAAGTGAGGGACTTCGTGTCCTCGTCGCACTTCACGAGCCGTTCGCGGATGCTCATGCCCATCATCGACAGCACTCGGTCGTCGCCTTCGGACTTCAGCTCGTCGATGCCCGGCATCCACGAATCGAGGCCGTGGAAGTCGCGGACGATGGCCCACGTGGTGTCGGGCGAGGCGTTGACGGTGATCTCGCTGCTGGCGTCGGCCATGACGGGCTCCTCGGTGGGGGTGTCGGTGGGGAAGCGAAGGCGAGACCGTACTCCGCGAATCGTCCCCGAACCGGGGAAGGCCC
This sequence comes from Acidimicrobiia bacterium, assembly GCA_040003875.1. Taxonomy (GTDB): domain Bacteria; phylum Actinomycetota; class Acidimicrobiia; order IMCC26256; family JAENVU01; genus JAENVU01. The sequence goes on from JBDUBS010000723.1 coordinate 5,146, forward strand.
ACCGGTAACCTCGCTCCGCATGAACCAGGCCCCGCACCCGGTGCGCGCCCGACCATGCGCGCTGCAGGCGCATGAGGAACGCGCATGAGTCCCGTGACGATCACGCTGCCCGACGGCTCCGCGCGCGAGTACGAGTCCGGGGTCACGGGTGCCGAGATCGCGTCGAGCATCGGCCGGGGTCTGGCCAAGGCGGCGCTCGCGGTGTCGGTCGACGGCGAACTGGTCGACCTCAGCCGGCCGATCGACCACGACGCCGCGGTGGCCGTCGTCACCGGACCGTCGGACGAGGGTCGCGAGATCCTGCGCCACTCCACGTCGCACCTCCTCGCCCAGGCTGTGTTCGACCTGTTCCCTGGCGCGAAGTACGCGATCGGCCCCGCGATCAGCGACGGCTTCTACTACGACTTCGAACTCCCGGACGGTGCCCACTTCTCCGACTCCGACCTCGAGCGCATCGACGCCCGAATGCGCGAGATCATCAAGGAGGACCAGCCCTTCGAGCGCGAGGAGCGCAACGCCGCCGAAGGTCAGGCACTCTTCGCCGACCAGCCGTTCAAGCTCGAGATCATCGCCAACGTCACGAGCGGCGCGGCCGACGATGAGGACGCGGGCGAGGTCGGCGGCGACGGTACCGTCGGTGTCTACAAGAACGTTCGCGCGGACGGTTCGACCGCCTACCTCGATCTGTGTCGCGGACCACACGTCCCGTCCACCGGCAAGCTCGGCGCGTTCAAGCTCACGCGCGTAG
>JBDUBS010000207.1:0-1778 GCA_040003875.1 Acidimicrobiia bacterium
CCAACTGTGGCCGACCGCTGCCACGTGTGAGCCCGAGCAAGGTGCCGCGCGCTCCGTAATCCCATTGCGGCGTGCCAAGCCCCAACAATGCGGGCACGTACACGACACCGTCGGTGTGCTCGCACTGCGAGGCGATCTCGTGGCTGTGTTCGGCCGTGTCGATCACGCCGAGATCGTCGCGCAGCCATTCGACATTGGTGCCGGCCGAAAGCATGATTGCTTCGGCGCCCCACGTGCGTTGACCGTCCTGGCTCCACGCCACGATCGGGAACGTGCCATTTTCGCTGCGGCGTGCCGACGATGGCGCATCGATGCCGGTGCACACGTCGAACATCCCGCCGGTGCCAAAAGTGATCTTGGCCAAGCCGGGTCGTACGCATCCCTGCCCGACGAGGCTGCCCTGCTGGTCGCCGACCAGCGCCGCGAGGGGCGGCGAGCCTGCGAGTGCGCTGGCTTCGCCGAAGACCCCAGTCGAATCGACCACCTTCGGAAGCATCTCCATCGGTATGCCCAGTGCACCGCACGCCTCGGTCGACCATCCGGTCGTGTCGGCTGTGAGAAGCCCGGTGACAGCTGCGTTCGAGGGGTCGGTCACATGCACCGCGCCGCCGGAAAGAACCCAAGCAACCCATGTGTCGACGGTGCCGAAGCACAGGTCGCGATCGCGCGCCCCGGCGACATTGTTCAGCAACCAGGCGAGCTTCGTCGCCGATTGGTTGGGGGCCAGGGCCAGACCGTGCTCGGTCTTTGCGGTGATGCAGTCGAAAACGGTGCGAAGATCTTGCCAGCCGAGGCCGGGACCGATGGGCTGACCAGTGTCGCGATCCCACACCAACGTCGAAGCGCGCTGGTTGGTGATGCCGACCGCCTGAACCGGACCGGCCGCAGCCAAAGATCTACTGGCGACGTCGAGAACCGCGGCGGCCATCGCCAAGCCGTCGAATTCGACGAGCCCGGGAAACGGGGTCGAAGGAGGGATCGGTCGATACTCCAGCGCGTGTACTGCTCCGTCGCCGTCGACGACCGCAGCACGAAGTCCCGAGGTGCCGACATCGACGACGAGCACGGTCATGACGAGCTCCTGGTCGAGGTGGGATAGAACCCGCGACGATGCATCACGCTTCCGAGAGCCCCGCCGATCACGCCTGCGACCGCAACCGCGGTCAAGTTGAAGATGTCGGCCAACCATCGGATCTCGTCGCCGCGGATCGCCCGGACGATGATGAATGCAGCTTGCGCGATCGCATACGTGCCGACCGCGCAGATCACCCCGTGCTTGAGGGGCAGGTTCAGTTGCTGCGTCCACGCGGCGACGCCGGCACCCAACACGAACCCGATGATCGCAGCCAGGCTGAGCAGGACGGCTGCAGTCGACCTCTTGTCGCCGTCAGCCACGATGATTGCCGCGATCGAGAACGGGATGGCGAAGACCAGCGACACGCTTCCCCCGGCGCGCAGTGCGTTCCAGTCGAGGCTGGTCATGGCCAATCGACCTCGCCGAACGGCGACGTCAGACCGAGCTTGCCAGGATTGAGGATGCCGACAGGATCGAGAGCGTCCTTCAACGACTGCAGCACCCCGAGCGAGGCACCCATCGACTCTGCCATGAAACGCGCCCGGTTCAGACCGATGCCGTGGTGATGCGAAAGGTTGCCACCTGCCGCAAGGATCGCGCGCTGCCCCGCGTCCCACATCGCAACGTACGTCGACTCGATCTCCTCTGGTGGGGGAGTGGCGGCAAACGTGAAGTACAGACAGGCGCCGTCGAGGTAGCTGTG
>JBDUBS010000246.1:0-5869 GCA_040003875.1 Acidimicrobiia bacterium
CTGAACCGGCGCATGGGGCGGGAGTTGCATCTGCTGCTGCGCGCACAACAGCACGCCCTGCAACCGATCGAGACCGCGCTCGATCGCGCCGCCGCAAATCCGACCGCAGACTTCGTCGACCGGTGGCGCCGTGAGTCCGCCGAGTCGGTACGCCGGTTCCTCGACGATGCGATCCGAGCCGAGTGCGAGCCTCCGGCCTGACCAGCGGGTCCGGGCCCAACGTCTCGGTGCGCGGCGCGGTCGAACCCGCCGCGGGGCCATTCGGACAGATGGGTGATCGACTCCGGAAACCACCCGGCAACAACGTGGGAAACGCCCCAGCGCCAGGGCTAGGGTCGCCCGATCATCGATTGGGGAGCTTCCATGATCACTCGCAAGATCGGCACGATCGTCACCGTCGGACTCCTGGCCACGCTCACCGCGTGCGGCAGTAGCAGTAGTAAGAGCAGCGTCAAGACGTCGTCCAACGACCTCGGAGGCAAGACCATCACGGTCGCCGTCGAGAACGCATATCCGCCGTTCAACTACGTGAACAAGAACACGAATGTGAAGGAAGGCTGGGACTACGACACCTGGCGTGCCATCTGCAAACAGTTGAACTGCAAGCCGGTGTTCAAGGAAGCTGCGTTCGACGGCATGATCCAGGCCGTGTCGCAAGGCCAGTTCGACACCGCGGCCGACGGCATCACCATCACACCCGATCGCGCCAAGGCGGTCGACTTCTCCGACGGGTACATCAAGGTGGAGCAGCGCCTGATGGTGAAGAAGGGTGAGTCTCGCTTCGCCACGCTCAAGGCGTTCAAGGACGGCAACTACAAGATCGGCACCCAGACCGGGACCACCAACTTCGAGACTGCATCCAAGGAGTACGGCGGCAGCCGCGTCTCGGGCTTCGAGACGTTCGCCCTGGCGACCCAGGCCCTCCTCAACGGAGACGTCGACGCGGTGATCATCGACGACACCGCGGGCCAGGGCTACGTCGGCGCCGACCGCCAGAAGCTCGAACTGCTCCCGGGGAGCCTGAGTTCGGACGACCTCGGGTTCATCTATCCGAAGGGCTCCGACCTCGTGAAGCCGGTCAACGCGGCGCTCAAGACACTCGAGAGTAACGGGACGCTGAAGAAGATCAGCGACAAGTTCTTCGCCCCCGACTTCCAGGCTCCGGTCGCCGGCTGACGCACCGGGCCAACTGCCCACCACCGAGATACGCCAGGCACACTGCCTGGCGTATCTCGCGTGAGGGCCGCGCCGTCTGAACCAGGAGGCACCACATGCCAGCCACCGGCGGTGACACCGAAGCCGAAGCGACGCTCCAGGCGCCGGCCTCCGAGGGGTTTCGGCTGAACGCACGCGACTTCCCGTACTGGTTGGTCGCCATCGTGTTGACCATCGCCTGGCTGGGCTACCTCATTCTCACCAACGACGAGTACCGCTCCGCCTTCGACCGCATCCAGCCCGGATTGGGAACGACTATCCGCGCCACGCTCACGGGTTTCGGATTGGCGCTCGTCATCGGACTGGTCGCGGGCCTGGGCCGAATCGCCCAGAACGTGGTCGTACGCAACATCGCCATCGCGTACATCGAGTTCGTCCGCGGCGTACCGATCCTGGTGCTCATCTCGATGACCGCCTTCGTCATCGTGCCGCAACTCTCCGACGCGCTGGGATTCGACAATGCGTCGGTCGACTTCTTCTGGCGAGCCGCCATCGCGCTCGCGCTCATCTACGGCGCGTACCTGGCCGAGGTGTTCCGAGCCGGTATCGAATCGGTGCCGAGGGGCCAGGGTGAGGCCGGCCGATCGTTGGGGCTGAGCGCGGGCCAGACCATGCGCAAGATCGTTCTGCCCCAAGCGGTACGGAACATGATGCCCGCGATCGGGAACGACCTCATCGCCATGTTGAAGGACTCTTCGTTGCTCTCGGTGCTGGGAGTACGAGAGCTCACCCAGGAGGCGAAGATCTACACATCATCAACGTTCCAGTACAAGTCCGGGTACCTCGTGCTCACGTTCTTCTACCTGACGATGACGTTGATCTTCTCGTTACTCCTCCGTGCGTACCGCAAGTACCTGGGACTCGGCGATGCCTGACGGCTACCGACTCCAGAGCCCACCCGGACCCGAAGCCGTCATCATCGAAGGACTGGTGAAGACGTTCGACCACGGCAAGATCCGGGCCGTCGACGGCGTCGACCTGCGCGTGCCCCTGCGCGACGTGGTCGCGCTCGTCGGTCCTTCCGGTTCGGGCAAGAGCACGGTGCTGCGTTGCATCAACGGCCTCGAGATCCCGACCCACGGATCGGTATGGGTCGACGGGCGACTGCTCACCGAGAAATCCAGCGACCTCGACGCGATCCGCGAAGAGGTCGGCATGGTGTTCCAGCAGTTCAACCTGTTCCCGCACCTCACTGCGCTCGAGAACATCACCCTCGCCCAACGCGTCGTGCGCAAGTGGCCCAAGGACCGGGCGGAGGAGACCGCACGCGCGCAACTCGAACGCGTCGGCATCCCCGAGAAGGCCGAGAGCTACCCGCGCGAGCTGAGCGGCGGTCAGCAGCAACGCGTTGCGATCGCGCGGTCGCTCGCGATGAACCCGAAACTCATGCTGTTCGACGAACCGACGAGCGCGCTCGACCCCGAGATGATCAACGAAGTGCTCGAGGTGATGCTGGCGCTCGCCGCGGACGGCATGACGATGGTCGTGGTCACCCACGAGATGGGGTTCGCACGCGCCGCCGCGAGCACCGTGGTGGTGATGGATCAGGGCCGCATCGTGGAGCAAGGGCCGCCGCTGCAGATCTTCGACTCACCCCGCGAAGAACGCACCCGCCAGTTCTTCGAAAAAGTCCTCCATCACTAACCCAACTGTTCGTGGAGGAAGGCGAGGACCTCGGGCCAGATCCGGGCCGCGAGGGCGGCGTCGAGGGTGCCCATCGCGTTCTGGGGGTTCATGAACGCGTGGCCGGTGCCGGCATGCACCGTGAACGACACGTCCTTACCGAGACCCTGCAACTTCGCCTCCAACGCGCGCGCCGGTTCGGGACCGAAGAAGTCGTCGTTCTCGGCCATGTGACCGCGGACTGCCGCGGTGAGCCCGGACCAATCCGGCTCGGCGTCACCCTGAGGGAATCCGTAGAACGGCACGAGTGCCTTCACCGCGTCGCCCCGGTTCGCGGCGATGAGAAACGAGAGCATGCCGCCCATGCAGAACCCCACCACACCGATCGCGTCACCGGTGGCACCGGCGTCGGCCAGCAGGAAATCGACCGCGCCGCTCATATCGCGCGCAGCACGGTCGGGCGGGAGTTCGGTCATCAACCGCGCGGCCTTGTCCATCTCGTCGTGTTGCGCGAGTTCGCCGTGGTATAGGTCGGGACACAGCGCAGTGAATCCGGCGTCGGCGAGTCGGTCGGCCATCTGCTTGATGCTGGGGTCGAGTCCCCACCACTCCTGGACCACGAGGATTCCCGGCCCCTGCCCGCCCGAGGGGCGGGCCAAATACCCCGATACCGTCGTGCCGTTGCTCGCGAACTCCACCGTTTCAGCCATGTTCGGACACTAGGGCCAACCGGTTTGTTCCGCGCCGGTCCCAGGGCATGACAGCATGGAGCGAACCGGGCTTGGGAGTCTGATGCACGCGACAGCAACCGATGTTCTCCGCCTCGTCGTCGGCGATGCGGTCCCCGAGTCGGTCGTGCGCGCCAACGGCCGGGTCGGTCCGGCCGTTCCGCTCGGCCGGCGCGTGCAGCTTCCGGGCCGCGGCACCACGTTCGTACGCGAAGTCGCCGGGCCTGTGGGAGCACCGACCTTGATGTTGCTCCACGGCTACATGGCCAGTGGCGGCCTGAACTGGCACCGCACCTTCGAAGCGCTCGGCACCGAGTTCAACGTGGTCGCGCCCGACCTCCGCGGCCACGCACGCGGGCTGCGGTCGCGTTCGCTCATGCGGCTCTCGGATTGCGCCGACGACGTCGCGGCCCTGGTCGACGTGCTCGACACCGGACCGGTGATCGTCGCCGGCTACTCGATGGGTGGTCCCATCGCGCAGCTCACCTGGCGCAGGCATCCGGACAAGGTCGCGGGTCTCGTGTTCTGTGCAACCGCGCCGCGTTTCGATTTCGGCACCCGCCGGATCACCGACGCATACCTGGCGATGGCATCGGGCCTGGCTCGCACCGCCGGCACCCTCGCCGCGGTTCCCGCGGCCGGTGCCGGCCTCTTGCGCCGCGCCAACGCGGTCCGGCCCGCCGGATTCCTGGAGTGGGCGGCGGAGGAGATGCGCCGCCACGACGTCCGCATGCTCACCGACGCCGCCCGCAGCATCGGTCGGTTCGACTCACGTGACTGGATCGGTGATGTCGACGTACCCACCGCGGTCCTACGGACGAACCACGACCGGCTGGTGAACCCCGAATCACAGACCGAACTGGCCGCGTTGACGCGCGCCCATATCGTCGACCACGACCACGGTCATTTCGCGTGCGCGAAGCCCACGTTCGTCGATCCGCTCATGACCGCTTGCCGCGACGTCGCCGCCCGCGCCTGAACCCCAAGCGCGCACGGCACGACCGTCAGATCGCGACGTTGCGGGCAATCGGGAATCCGGGCCAATACGGCGCCCCGGAGATCGGGAGTGGGACACCGCCGGCAGCCGCGAACGAATGGAGCCCACCGAAGCCGTCGAGCACTGCGCCGCCGGCGCCGTTGGGTTGGACAGCCACCCCGCGGACCGGTGCGGGGCCGGGGGCGTAGGGCGCCGGGGGTGCAGGCGGACGCACGCCGGTACTCCCGAGGTTGAACGGCACCAGCCGGCCATAGACGTCGACGACGTACCCACCCGATCCATCGCGCATCAGGCTCATTCCCCGAAGGGCGTCCGCCTGGATGTATTCACCCCCGGAGATCTGCGGCGGCGTCGGGCCGGAACCGATCCGGAACGGGTGATAACCACCGAAGCCGTCGAGCACGTACCCCCCCGTACCGTCGGGTAGGACGATCACGCCGCGCGCGATGTCCCATCCATTCCAGTAAGGCCCGCTCGTCACCGGAGGCGGGAGCGGAGTGGACCCCGATGCGAACGGATGGAGGCCACCGAAGCCGTCGAGCACGTAGCCGCTGTTGTGGTTCGGCAACCGCGCCACGGCGCGGGCGATGTCCCAGCCGGGCCAGTAGGGACCCCGGTTGACAGCCGGCGCCGCGGGAGTCGAGCCGACCGCGAACGGATGCAGCCCGCCGTAACCGTCGAGCGTGTATCCCCCGTGCGGCTTCGGTCCGTTGCCGTCGAGATGGACCCACTTGGCAACCGAAGGCACGCCGTTGGTGTCGACGACGTTGAGCATGTACCAGCCGGGCGGCGCGAGGTTGCGTTCGTTGGGCATCGTCACCGACACCGTGTGGCCCGACGTTGCGAATCCGAGATCGATGAGGCGTTGGTTCGGATCGCTCTCGTGCGTCGTCGACTCGGGCCGCACCAGGACCGCCGACCTGATCGGCGTCGCGTGCGAGGTGCCGAACGACGCGAAGTCGCCGTAGTGGAGTTTCGTCGGGCCGCCGGTCAGCGTCGGCCGGGCGGTGCCGGTCTGGAGGTACGGCGGGGTGAAGACCTCGATACGCATCTCGAACGACGTGGTGGGATTCCCGCCGAAGGTGGCGACCCGACCGTCGGGGAGCAGCACCGCCGACGAGTGATACACGCGCGGCACGGTCGGCGACGCGACCTTGGTCCACGCGTTCGTCTTCGGGTTGTAGATCTGTGTGCTGAGGACGGGCGCACCGGCGAACACCACCGACTTCGCGCCTCCCCCGGTCTGGAGGACGGTCGAGTCCGGAAGCACCACTGCGCTCACGTACATCTTGGCCGCGTCCATCGG
>JBDUBS010000718.1:0-5860 GCA_040003875.1 Acidimicrobiia bacterium
CACTTTGAGGACGCTGAGCGCGTCCAAAGTGACAAACGCTCGGGAGTTCACGGGTGGCGATTGCTCGGGTGCGGAACAGTGGGCAGACTCGGTGGATGGAAGTCAGCGACTTCTCCGACATCGCGGGTGAGTTCCGCCGTCGGATCGAGCAGACCCAGTGGGCGACGATGACGACGGTCGACGAGCGCGACCGTCCCCGCGGGCGGCTCGTTCACCCCGTGTGGGAGGAGCCGGTGGGTTGGCTGGCCACGGGTCGTAATTCCTTCAAGGCCGGCCACCTGGCGCGGAACCCGTACGTCTCGCTCGCCTACTGGGACCAGGCCCACGAACAGATCTACCTCGAATGTCGTGCGACCTGGGTCGACGACGACGCCGAACGGTTGCGGCTCTGGGACCTCTACACCACGAAACCCGAGGGCTACCCGCTCGAGCAGTTTTTCCGCCGTCCCGATCACCCCGAGTACGGGCTGCTCCGGCTCGATCCCTGGCGCATCGAGCTCTGGGACGTGAAGGGCCTGTTCGCGCAGACGCCACCGCAGGTGTGGCGCCCGCCGAGCGCCGACCCTTGAGGGCCGGCGAAGCCGACCGGCGTGTCACGCACGGCCGTCAGGCGCGGACCGTGCGGCGGAACGGCACGCGTGACTTCAGTCGCAGCGCCGGGCGCTCGACCACGAACCACGAAATCGAGGCCGCCGCAATGGTCAGCGCGAGGACGGCGACGACGAAGACCAACCATGGCACACTGACGTACTGGTTGGTGTGCCATCGGAACGGGGTGTCCGAGAAGTAGACGCCGCGGAACGGGAGATCGGTCCACGTGAGGTACCGGTCGATCCAGCCGTCGTGCCAGAGATAGATCCCGTACGAGATCGAGCCGAGGTACACCATCACTCGCGTCTGGAGGAACCAGTGGATGCGGCTGGTGCTGCGGTCCTGGGCCCCGAAGACGGCGGGCAGCACGAGCAGGACGGCGGTTGCCGCGTAGAGGTAGTGCTGGCCCCAGAGCAACGAATGGCCGATCGCGGCGGTGGTGTGTCCGAGTCCGGCACCTGCGGCCACCCACCAGAGCGTCCCGAGCGCGCCGAGCCAACACAACGCGGGCGCCCAGCGGCGGTCGAGACCGGCCGGGGTCGCGGCGCCGAGGTACTCCACTGCGAGCGAGAGCACGGCGAGCGCCATCCCGAATGCGAACAGGTCGAGCCACCACGGCAGCCACATCTTCAGCTGCCCGATGCGCCCGTCGGAGAAGCCGGCGCCGAGCACGAGCGCCTTCCATGCGATCGACACCACCACCAGCACGCCGAGGCCGGCCAGCTCCCGGCGGACCCGGGTCGACGCGTCGCCACGAACGAAGCGACCAATGACCCGCGACCAGATCGGGAGGAACAGGTAGAACGTCACCTCGGTCGCCAGTGTCCACGACTGCACCAGCGGGGCGAACACGTCGGGCTGGTGCGGGCTGTAGATGTGGAGCAGCGAGTAGTCGAGGACGAAGTTCTTGAAACTGGCGATGTCGGTGACGCCGAGCACGTAGACGACCACGGTCATGGCGAGCCAGTACGCGGGGTATATGCGCAGCGCCCGCCGCCAGAGGTAGGGCCCCACGGCGGGCCGGTCACCGTCGAGCAGATGTGCTCGCGCGAACGGGCGGTAGAGCAGGAATCCGGAGAGCACGAAGAAGATCGCGACGCCGCCGTCCATGCGGGCGAAGAAGATCCCGAGGACGTTGGGTGCGTTGGCGCCACCGGAGTCGGCGACGTGGGTGAGGAGTACGGCGAGCGCGGCCATCGCCCGGAGCCCGTTGAAACCGGGAAAGCGATCTGTCGACGCGCCACGTTGGGTGATCGCCGTCATCGGAGGCGATTGTACGGTGGTTCCGTCTCTGGTCCGCAGGTTCTCGTGGCCTACCATCCGCATTTCCCCCTCCCAGTTCGAGGATTGTCTCTGTGAAGCTCACCGACCGCGAGAGCCCGACTCGTCCGGCCGTCGTCACGGGCGCGGCCGGGTGGCTCGGCCGCAATCTCGTCCGGGCCCTGGTGGCCCAGGGCCGACCAGTGCGGGCCCTTGTCCAACACCCCGACGAAGCGCCGCTGCTCGAGTTGCTGAGCGCGGATCTCACCACGATCGTCGGTGACGTCCGTGATCCTGCCGTCCTCGACGCGTTGTTCGCAGGGATACCCGACTGCACCGTGTTCCACGCGGCGGCCGTGATCCATCCCGCTGCGGTGCGTGACTTTTTCGACACGAACGTCGGCGGTACCGAACTCGCCGTCGACCAGGCCCGCCGGGCCGGCGCCGTGCGCTTCGTGCACGTGTCGTCGAACTCACCCTTCGGTGCCAATGCCCGTCCGACCGACCGGTTCACCGAGGACTCGCCGCTGAACCCTTACATGGGCTACGGGGAATCGAAGGTCGAGGCCGAGGCGATCGTGCAGCGCGCCAACGACCGCGGCGACGTGGAGACGGTGATCATCCGGGCGCCGTGGTTCTACGGCCCGTACCAACCGGCGCGGCAGTCGCAGTGGTTCAAAGCGGTGCGCAAGGGTCGGTTCCCGCTCATCGGTGACGGCACGCAGCAGCGGTCGATGGTCTACACCGATCACCTGGTCCAAGGTCTGTTGCGCGCCGAGGCGACACCGGCCGCGGCCGGTCGCGCCTACTGGATCGCGGACGCCGAGCCCTACGAACTCCGCTACGTCCTGGCCACGGTCCGCGAGGCACTCGCGGCCGAGGGTCAGGCCGTCTCCGGCGGTCAGCCGCGCGTCCCCCGCGCCGTCGGCGTCGTCGCGGAGAAGGTCGACGGAATCCTGCAGGGTCGCGGCAAGTACCTCCAGGCGGTCCACGTCCTCGGCGAGTTGAAGGACACGATTGCCTGCGACGTCACGCGCGCCCGCACCGAACTCGGGTACGACCCGCAGACGACCCTCCTCGATGGCATGCGAGCCAGCATCCGGTACTGCCTCGACCACGGAGAGATCTTGTGACCCGCATCGTGATCACGGGCGGCGCGGGCTACTTCGGCTCCGTCCTCACCGACCGCGCCCGAAACCAGGGCCACGAGGTTGCGGTGTTCGACCTCAACCCTCCGGAGGATCGCTCGGTCGAGCACGTGATCGGCGATGTGCGCGACATCGACGATGTCCGCACCGCGTTCGCCGGTGCCGACATCGTCCTGCACAACGTGGCGCAGGTGCCGCTCGCCAAGGACCGGGAACTGTTCTGGTCGGTGAACGCGATCGGCACTGCCAACGTCCTGCTCGCGGCGCGTGACGCGAAGGTCGCCAAGGTGGTGCACACGTCATCGAGTGCGATCTTCGGGATCCCTGAGCACAACCCGGTGGTCGAGACCACCCAGCCGCGACCGTTGGAGGCCTACGGCAAGGCCAAGCTCGAAGCCGAGCACCTTTGTGCTGATGCGGTCGGTTCCGGGCTCGACGTCTCCATCGTGCGGCCGCGCACGGTCCTCGGCCACGGCCGGCTCGGGATCATGGCGATCCTGTTCGAGTTCGTGGCCGACGGCGCGCCGGTGTTCGTACTGGGCTCGGGCGACAACACCTACCAGTTCGTGCATGCGGAGGATCTGGCCGAGGCGGTGCTGCTCGCGGCGATGCGACGCGGTCCGGAGATCTACAACATCGGATGTCGTGAGTTCGGGACCATGCGGGAAACTCTGCAGGCCCTGGTCGACCACGCCGGGACCGGCTCGCATGTCGTGTCACTTCCCTCGAAGCCGGCGGCCATGGCCATGCGGGTGCTCGGGCAGTCGTCGCTCGTGCCGTTCGCGCCGTACCACTGGTTGCTGTACGGCGAGTCGTTGTGGTTCGACGTCACCAAGGCCGAAACGGAGTTGGGCTGGAAACCCACCCACTCGAACGCGTCGGCGGTCATCGACTCCTACGAGTGGTTCCTGCGCAACCGCACGACGCTCGGCGGCGACGGCAAGTCGCACCACCAGTCGCCCGCCAAGCTCGGCGTGCTCAAGCTCGTGAAACGCTTGCCCCTGTAGACACGCCCGAGAGGTACGCGTCGGCGTTCCGGGCTGCGATGGCCATGATGGCGGCCTGGGGGTTCACGCCCGGGGCATCGGGAAGCAGCGACGCGTCGTTCACGTAGAGGTTCTCGGTCTCCCACACCCGCCCGAAGCTGTCGGCGCCGGTGCGATCCGATGCCTCGCCCATTCGCACCGTCGACGTGAGGTGCACGGTCATCAGCTTGGACCGGGCCCGGGTGAGCGCGTCCCACCACGCGCCGAGCCCGCTGCGCTCGGTGACGATCGGGCCTTCGGTGATCGACGGGAACAACTCGACCGCACCGGCTGCGAGCAACACCTCGCCGAGGTGCACCAATCCGCGGGCCAGGCGGCTCATGTCGGCGTCGGTCATGTGGTACGTGACGAGCGGCGCCCGGAATCCCGGCATGGCCTGGACCCGTCCGCTGCCTTGGCTCCGGATCGCCGCGTAGTAGACGACGATGTCCTCCCACCGCTCGATCACCGACTCGAGTTGTTCCGGTGCGGCATCCGCGATGGCGAGCGCGACCTGGCCGCGCCGGCTCGCCGATCCGCCGATGGTCAGGTAAGGCGCGAACTCGGTGACCCGGTGCATCGGGACGTCGTCGTGGTCGTAGGGCTCGGTGAATCGGGCTGCGACCTTGACCGTCGGGTGGAACTTCAACCCACCGCCGATGTTGCGACGGAACCCGCTGCGCTGGAGGAGGGCCGGCGACTGGATTGCACCGCCGCACACGAACACGTCGTCGGCGCGGATGCGGACCGATTCCTTCGAACCGTCGGGGAGCGTGAGCACGGCAACGGCGCCCGTGACGCGATGCTGCGCGCGTTCCAACTTCACGATGGCGCAATCGGGTTGGATCACGGTGCCCGCGGCGACGGCGCGGGGGATCATCGTGCGCGACATCGTCTGCTTGGTGCCCCGCCCCTTGTCGTCGTAGGCGAAGACTCGGGCGAACTCCACACTGCGCCACCCGAGCGCGGTGGCACCGCGACCGAGGGCCTGCGACGACGCCGGCGGCTCACCGGGCACCGTCGAGACCGTGATCACGTCTTCGATCTCGGCTGCGTACTTCGCCAGCGTGCCGTCGTCGAAGTCGGCGATGGAGTAGGTGTCGCGCCATTCGGACGCGAGATGGTCGGGAAGTCGGTGATAGAGCCCGCTGTTGATCTCGGTGCTCCCCCCGACGCAACGCCCTTCGGCGAACGCGATCCCCGGATTCCCGAGCGCGGCGCAGGCACCCTGATGGCGGTAGCGAGCGGTGAACTCGTCGAGCGAGAACGGCACCTGCGCGTCGGGCGCGTACCACGGTCCCTCCTCGGCTACGAGTACCGAGCGTCCGGCCTCGGCCAGGCGCGCTGCGGTCACCGAGCCGCCGGCGCCGGATCCGATGATCAGCACCTCGGTGTCGATGGTCCTCACGAGGCGGCCTTCTCGTACTGGGAGAAGATCACGAGCGACGCGAGCAGCTGCGGATACTGGCGGACGACGCCGATCGGGTTGCGTTCGAATCCGGCGAGCGCCGACCGGATCTGTTCGGCCGTCGGGTTGCCCAGGTACCGCAGGCGCACGTAGGCGCCGAGTCCGATCGACTCCACCACCACACCGAGCCGCAGATGTGCCGGCATGGCCCGAAACGACGAATCGACGAACTCACTGATCGCACCGCCGGTGCGCTCGTCGTCGGGTCCCGCCAGCGCCGCGACGATGCGTCGTTCCAACCACAACATGAGCGTGGGAGCTTAGAACGCCCGCCCTGCGCTCCGAGGCTTCCCCTACTTGCGTCATTTCTCCACCGCTCCGGTGGGGTTCTGACGCAAGTTGACGAGGGTGACGATGGCGGTGGCGGC
>JBDUBS010000006.1:0-5859 GCA_040003875.1 Acidimicrobiia bacterium
TCGCGCCCGGCGACTACCACGAGCGGGGCGACCACCGCGCCGACGGCGCCGCCACCGAGGCGGGCGGCGCGGTGCTGATCACCACGCCCAACGTGCACGTGCGCGGCATGGAACGCAATGGTGTCGTGATCGACGGGACCAAGCCGGGCGCGCGGACGTGTTCGTCGGCGCCGGGTGACCAGGACCTCGGACCGCGCAGTGCGGTCAATCCCCCCGTCGGTCGTAACGGTGTGCTCGTGTCGAAGGCGGATGGCGTCTCGGTCGAGAACCTGACTGCGTGCAACTTCCTCAACGGCAACGGCGGTGGCAACGCGATCTGGTTCAACGGTGGCGACGGCAGCGGCACCGTCGGGATGGGCTCGTTCCGGGGCGACTACCTGACCGCGACGTCGAGCTACTTCGCCGCCGGCACACCCCAGGCGGAGTACGGGATCTTCGTCTCCAACGCAGGCGGCCCGGGACTCATCGACCACAGCTACGCGAGCAACATGGCCGACAGCTCGTATTACATCGGTGCCTGTCCCGACTGCCAGACCACGCTGGTCCACGCCCACGCGCAGGGTTCGGCACTCGGGTACTCGGGGACGAACTCCGGCGGGCGGCTCGTGATCGCGGGCTCCGAGTTCGACCACAACAAGACCGGCATCTCGACCAACAGCCAGAACAACGACGACGCGCCGTCGCCCCAGGACGGGAGTTGTCCGGTCGGCGTACCGACGACGAGCGCGATCGGGTCGTGCACGCTCTTCGCGCTCAACAACATCCACGACAACAACAACCCGAACGTCCCCAGTTCCGGCAGCGCCGACCTCGGTCCGGTCGGAACCGGCATGGTGGTGGCCGGCGGTCGTCACGACACGATCGCGTTCAACCGGGTCGCGGACAACGGGGCGTGGGGAGTGCTGCTCGTGCCGTTCCCCGACACCGGCACCAACCCGCCGGCGGTCGCGAACTGTGCCGGCGGCATCGACCACCCCACCGGCATCCTCGGTTCCCTGGGCGTGACCTGTTACTTCGACGACTTCGCGAACGAGGTCGTCGGCAACGCGATGAGCCACAACGGGTTCTTCGGCAACGAGTCGAACGGCGACTTCGGCGACCTGAGCGGTCAGCACGACGTCGGCAACTGCTTCCACGCCAACACGAACCCGCTCGGGGTCACCTCCGCCCCCGAGAACATCCAGACCACCCACGGCACCTGCGGCGTGGCCAACGCCGGCGCCGACATCTTGAGTCCGTTCTCGCTGCAGGTCATCTGCGACACCGAGGCCTTCGGTCCGTGCGCGAACGACGCAACGCACAACTATCCACGTCTGACCAACGTCGTGCTCACGCCGCTGCCACGCCAGGATACGATGCCGAACCCCTGTGTGGGGGTCCCGAACAACCAGTGGTGCCGAGGGAAGGACGGGAACGGGTCCGGCCACCACGACGGCGAGCGCTGAGCCGCCGAGCACGAAGATGCCGGCCGGCGCGAAGCTGAGCGCCATGAGCCGGATCGCCGATCGTCTGGTCGAACTCGGGATCGAACTCCCACCGGTGTTCCCACCGGCGGGGAACTATGTGGGCTGGGTCCGCAGTGGTGACCTGCTCCACGTCGGCGGGCATGGTCCCGTCGCCGGGGCGACGATCGTGACCGGCAAGGTCGGCAGCACCGTCGGCCTGGACGAAGCCCGAGCCGCCGCCCGAATCACGGGGCTGTCGATCCTGGCGACGATGAACGAGGCACTCGGCGATCTCGACCGTGTCCGGCGCATCGTGAAGGTGTTCGGGATGGTGAACGTCGCGCCGGGGTTCAACGACATGCCCAAGGTCATCGACGGCTGCTCGGACCTCCTCGTGGCGGTATTCGGTGATCGCGGTCGCCATACCCGATCCGCGGTCGGCCTGGCCGAGTTGCCGTTCGACATCGCGGTGGAGATCGAACTCGTCGCAGAGGTCGAGTAGCGGATGGCGCGGGCCACGAGCCGCAAGGAGGTCGCGGAGCCCACCGCGCCCGAACTCGCCGAGTCGCCCGACCCGCGGGTCACCATCGCCGAGGGCGACGACCTGGTCGAAATCGAGATCCGAGACTGCGACCTTTCCGGTATCGACGCCTCGCACGCCCGGTTGGTGCGCTCCCAGCTCCACACCACTCCGCTGACCGCGTCCCGACTCCGCTCCGTCGGCCTCGTCGACGTGCTCGTCGGGGACGGCGAGTTCTCGGGCGCCGACCTCCACGAGGCTTCGCTGCTGCGGGTGGAGTTCCGCAACTGCCGGATGACGGGCGTCAGCTTCTCCGAGGCGGAGTTCCGTCACGTGCGCTTCGTCGCCTGCAAACTCGACGACGCGAACCTCCGGATGGCTCGCCTCGATCACGTCTGGTTCGAGGACTGCTCACTCGTGGAGGCCGACCTCGCCGGCGCGGCGCTCGGCTCGGTCCGCATGGACCGCTGCGATCTCGACGCGCTCGACGTGTCCCAGGCGGTGGCGACGTCGCTGGACCTGCGCGGCAGTCGGTTCGAATCGCTGCGCGGTGCGAGCGGCTTGCGCGCCGTGCGGATCGGGGCGGACCAGGTGATGCCCTTCGCCCTCGGTGTGTTCGCCGAGACCGGCGTCCGGATCGACTGACTCGTCCGGACGCCGACCGCGGATGGCGCGGTTGTAGCCTCCGCCGCCATGCGCATGTCCTCGCTCTTCGTACGCACCTTGCGTGATGATCCGGCCGACGCCGAGGTGGCGAGTCACAAGCTCATGGTGCGGGCCGGCCTGATCCGCCGGGTCGCTTCGGGCATCTATTCCTGGCTGCCGCTCGGCAACCGGGTGCTGCGCAACGTGGCCCAGATCGTGCGGGAGGAGATGGACGAGGCGGGCGCCCAGGAGGTCACGCTGCCGATCGCCCAACCTCTCGACCTGTGGAAGCAGTCGGGCCGCGACGAGGCCTACGGCGACATGATGTTCCGGGTCAAGGATCGCAAGGGCAACTGGTACGCGATGGCGCCTACTGCCGAAGAGGTGGTGACCACGCTCGTTGCGGGCGAGTACTCGAGCTACCGCGACCTGCCGGTCAACCTGTACCAGATCAACTGGAAGTACCGCGACGAACTCCGGCCCCGATTCGGGGTGCTCCGCGGTCGCGAGTTCCTGATGAAGGACGCGTACTCCTTCGACGCCGATCTGGCCGGGCTGCAACAGAGCTACGAGCAGATGTACGCCGCGTACACGAAGGTGTTCACCCGCTGCGGACTCACCTTTCGGTCGGTCAAGGCCCAGTCGGGTGAGATCGGTGGTGACACGAGCCAGGAGTTCATGGCGGTCGCGGCCATCGGTGAGGACGCGTTCGTGTGGTGCGAACACTGTGACTACGCAGCCAACACCGAGGCCGCGACTCGCCGCCCGACGGCGCCGCTGCCGATCCCGGAGCAGGCCGCCCGCGAGTCGGTCAACACGCCCGACATGCCGGGTATCGATGTTGTCGCCGAGCACCTCGGGACCACGCCCGACCTGCTGATGAAAGCGATCGCGTTCGACGTCGACGGCGAACTCGTGCTCGCCCTCGTGCCGGGCGACCGTGAGGTCAACGAGTACGCCGTGTCGGGCGCGTACGCCCCCGCGGCGGTCCGGCTCTACACCGATGCCGACTTCGCCGCCCACCCCGACATCCCGAAGGGCTACATCGGACCCGACTTCGCGGGCGCGCCGCGCACCATCGCCGACAGTTCGATCCGGGCGCCGCACAGCTGGGTGACGGGGGCGAACCGAGTGGACCACCACGACCGCAACGTGGTGCTCGACCGCGACTTCACGCCCACGGACTGGAACGAGATCGTGGTCGTGGAGCCGGGCGACGCGTGTCCCAACTGTGGCGAGGCGTTGCGTATCGACCGCGGGATCGAGGTCGGTCACGTGTTCCAACTCGGCGACAAGTACTCGAAGTCGCTCGGCGCGGTCTACACCGACGACGCCGGCGCCGAACATCCGATGGTCATGGGCTGCTACGGCATCGGCGTCAGCCGCATCCTCTCTGCGGTGGTGGAGGAGCATCACGACGAGCACGGGCTCTGTTGGCCGGCGTCGGTTGCGCCGTACCAGGTGCATCTGATCGTGCTGCCCGGCCGGGGCGACGGCGCGGCCGCGGTGACCGCTGCGGCAGAGGAGCTCTACGCGCGACTCCAGGATCGCGGCATCGACGTGTTGTTCGACGACCGCGACGTGAGCCCCGGGGTCAAGTTCGCCGACGCCGACTTGCTCGGCATGCCGGTGCAGTTGACGCTGGGTGCGAAGGGCTACGCACGGGGGATCGTCGAACGGAAGGTCCGGGCCACGGGGGAGCGGGACGAAGTCGGGCTCGATGCGGCGGTGGAGGCCGTCGCGCCCGAGCGACGTTCGGGAGGTTCGGGGGGTTGATGCCATGACTCAGGCGGTGACCGCGCCCGTCTCACCGATGCTCGCGAAACTGGTCCGGGACATGCCGGCCGGCGACACGTGGTGGTACGAGCCCAAGTGGGATGGCTTCCGTTGCATCGTGTTCCGGGACGGCGACGACGTCGAACTCGGTTCGCGCAATGAGCGCCCGCTCACCCGATACTTCCCCGAGTTGATGGACCCGATCCGGGCCAGCGTGCCCGACCACGCGGTCCTCGACGGCGAGATCGTCATCCTCGGCGAGCACGGCCTCGATTTCGACATGCTGTCCCAGCGGATCCACCCGGCTGCCAGCCGCATCGAGAAGCTGTCCGGCGAGATCCCGGCCGCGTTCGTGGCCTTCGATCTCCTCGCCGTCGACGGTACCGATTTGCGGGACCAGCCCTTCCGCGATCGTCGGGTCGCGCTCGAACAGGCGTTGGCCGATCCGGCGCCGTCGATCTACCTGACGCCGCTTACCCGTGACCAAGCCGTCGCGCAGCAGTGGTTCGAGCAGTTCGAGGGTGCCGGACTCGACGGCGTCATCGCGAAGGGCACCGAGGACCCGTACCGTGAGGGCGAACGGGGCTGGCTGAAGATCAAGCACCTCCGCACCGCGGATTGCGTCGTCGCCGGGTACCGCGTCCACAAGGACGGAGTGGGGGTGGGGAGTCTCCTCCTCGGGTTGTACGACGACGACGGCACCCTGCATCACGTCGGTGTGGCGTCGAGTTTCAACGCAGCGGTGCGCGCCGAGTTGGTCGACGAACTCGCACCGCTGCGCGACGGCGCCCTCGACGGCCATCCGTGGGGCGACTGGGCCCAGGCCGCGGCCGACGTGGGCGACGGCCAGCGGAAGCCCGGCGGGCAGAGCCGCTGGAACGCGAAGAAGGACCTCAGCTGGGAACCACTGCGCATCGAACGGGTCGCCGAGGTGGCGTACGAGCACATGCAGGGTGACCGCTTCCGCCATACCGCTCGCTTCCAACGGTGGCGGGACGATCGCACGCCCGAGTCGTGCACCTACGAACAGCTCGAGGTGCCGGTGCCGGTCGCGCTGCGCGAAGTTTTTGGCGCCTGATCCCACCATGTCGTGGTCACGCGCGAGTCGCATACTCGCGGTCGTCGTGTTGGCGCTCGCAACGGTGCTCCCCGCGTCGGTGGCGTCGGCAAGACGATCGGCCGCACGGCATGGTGGCTACGTCCTCGACGCGTGGGGTGCGCTCCATGCGTTCGGTGGTGCCGACCCGGCCGTGAGCCCGGCGTACTGGCCGGGTCGGGACCTCGCGCGTGGGGTCGCAGTGGTGCCGGGCGGCGGCGGGTGGGTGCTCGATGCCTGGGGTGGGGTCCATCCGTTCGGGAGGGCCGCAAATATCAAACTGCCCGTATCCCGCCGATACATCGGCTCCATAGCCGCGCCAGGCCAGACGCTGAAATAACTCCCATAATCGCGGTAAAAACAGCGGTGAGGAGCGG
>JBDUBS010000555.1:0-1764 GCA_040003875.1 Acidimicrobiia bacterium
CCAACACCGATGCGTTCGAGCCCCGCAATCTGGAGAAGGCCGGCTACGCCGTGAACCCGCTCGAGGACGGCTCGCTCGCCGCGTTCACCGTCTACCCGGTGCCGATGACGTCGATCACGGTCGAGGCCGCCAAGGACACCGGCGCCAAGCCCCGTGATGCCGAACGCTCGAAGAACTTCTTCGCGCTCGGCCTGATCTCGTGGATGTACTCCCGGCCGATCGACGGTGTGATCACGTGGATCGAGGAGCGCTTCGCCAAGAACGCGATGGTCCGCGACGCGAACCTCGCCGCGTTCAAGGCCGGCTACCACTTCGGCGAGACCGCCGAGATCTTCGAGACGCCGTTCGAGGTGCAGCCCGCCACGTTGCCGCCCGGGCGGTACCGCAACATCTCGGGCAACGTCGCACTGGCGTACGGACTCATCGCGGCGGGCCAGCAGGCCAAGTTGCCGATCCTCTACGCGTCGTACCCGATCACGCCCGCGTCCGACATCCTCCACGAGTTGTCGAAGCACAAGAACTTCGGCGTGCGCACCATGCAGGCCGAGGACGAGATCGCGGCGATCAGTGTGGCGATCGGCGGTGCGTTCGCCGGCCAGCTGGGGGTCACGGCCACCAGCGGCCCCGGCGTCGACCTCAAGGCCGAGGCGCTCGGGCTCGCGCTCAGCCTGGAGTTGCCGTTGATCCTGGTCGACGTGCAACGGGGCGGACCGTCGACCGGCCTGCCCACCAAGACCGAACAAGCCGACCTCCTCACCGCGATGTACGGCCGCCACGGTGAGGCACCGCTGCCGATCGTCGCGGCCTACTCGCCGAGCCACTGCTTCGACGCCGCGTTCGAGGGTGCCCGCATCGCCCTGAAGTACCGGACCCCGGTCATCGTGTTGACCGACGGGTATCTCGCCAACGGCTCCGAGCCGTGGCTGTTCCCCGACGTCGACGAGCTACCCGACATCTCGGTGCCGTTCACGACCGAACCGAACCACCTCAACGAAGACGGATCCACCGAGTTCTGGCCCTACGTCCGGGACGAGACCACGCTCGCACGGCCGTGGGCGATCCCCGGTACCCCCGGCCTGATGCACCGCATCGGTGGCATCGAGAAGCAGGACGGCACCGGCAACGTCAACTACGACCCGGTCAACCACGAGTTGATGGTGCACCTCCGGGCCCAGAAGATCGCCGGGATCGCCAACGACATCGCGCCGGTCGAGGTCGACGACCCGACCGGTGACGCGGAGCTGCTCGTCCTCGGCTGGGGGAGTACGTGGGGCGCGATCAAGGCCGCGGCCCGCCGGGTGCGTACCGGCGGCAAGCCCGTCGCGACCGCGAACCTCGTCCACCTCAACCCGTTCCCGGCCAACCTCGGTGAGGTGCTCGGCCGGTACTCGAAGGTGCTCATCCCGGAGATGAACCTCGGCCAGCTGTCCCGGCTGATCCGGGCGGAGTACCTCGTGGACGCGAAGAGTCTGACCAAGGTGCAGGGCCTGCCGTTCCGCGCCGCGGAGATCGAAGCGAAGATCCTGGAGATGATCAATGGCTGAGCCGGTCACGCTGACCAAGAAGGACTTCTCGTCGGACCAGGAGGTCCGGTGGTGTCCCGGGTGTGGCGACTACTCGGTGCTCACCGCACTCCAGTTGATGATGCCCGACCTCGGCGTGCGGCCCGAGAACACCGTGTTCGTGTCGGGGATCGGCTGCTCGAGTCGCTTCCCGTATTACATGAACACCTACGGGATGCACAGCATCCACGGCCGGGCTCCC
>JBDUBS010000363.1:0-5836 GCA_040003875.1 Acidimicrobiia bacterium
CCCACCAGACCACCGTGGCCAGCGGCCATCCATCAGTTTCCGCTCACGGCCGCTACGTCGCATTCGAGTCCGCCGATTCACATCTCGTCGGTGACGATACCAACGGGCTGAGCGACGTCTTCGTGCACGACAACATCACCGGGACCACCGAGCGGACGAGCACGACCAACGGGGGCGGCGAGGCCAACGGTGCGAGCGCTCAGCCGTCGATCAGCAGCGACGGCCGGTTCGTGGCGTTCACCAGTGCCGCCACCAACCTGGTGGCCGACGGCTCCGACGCCACGAACACCGACGTGTTCGTCAAGGATCGCAGGACCGGCGATGTCTCACTCGTCAGCGTGAGGGACGACGAGTCGTCGATTGCGGATCCGGCGAGCAGTCCGGTCATCAGCGGCGACGGTCGCAGCGTCGCGTTCGCGACGCAGTCGATCCGCCAGATCGTCGATCCGCCGGTCGTCGCCGCCATCCCGTTCGGACCGTTCGTCCGCCACCTCGATGTCGGCACCACCGTCCTCATGGAGGGCACCTCACTGACCGGCTACGTCGTGGTCACGAGTTTCGACCTCTCCGACGACGGGAGCGTGATCGTTTACAACGAGGTGGACGTCCCCCGCGCGTTTCTTGGTTCGACGTTCGTCGGCAACGCCGTGACCGGTGCGCAGAACGGGACGATCGAGCACCACCCCGTGTCGCCTTCCGGGCCGTTCCCTCCGACCGCCGTGGCCGTCTCGGCCGACGGGAAGCGGTTCGCCGTCGCCGCCAACCCCACCTCCACGACGGGCGATGCCGCAATGTCCGTCGGATCCACGAGTGACCCGACGCATCCGACGACCACGTTCCGCCTCGGTATCACCGCCGGGGTATTCCTTTCTTCCGACGGGACGACCCTCGGCGCCCAAACCACGATCTTCGGCGGACCGGCAGCGGTCGTCTGGCCGGTCGTCGGCGGCTCGGGCACCATCGTGAGTTGGACCGCGGACGGTCGGCGGCTCGTTCCGACCACCCAGGCCGCGATGTCCGCGGACGGCAGTTGGTTCGCGTTCGTCTCCGGCGACGACCACCTCGTGTCCGACGACACGAACGGCGTCGCCGACGTGTTCACCCGTGCCTCCGGTCAGCGACCCGCGCCACCGACATGACTACCAGGCCTGGGACCAGCCCCCACCGCTGCTGATGTGCAGCGCGGTCGGTACGTCGTCCGGCAGCGCGGGAACCGTCGACGCGTTGCACGCCGAGGTGCCGAGGCTGCCGAATACCGTCCCGGACTTCGACCCGGTGTCGCCGATCACGTAACACACGCCGCTCGGGGACTTCGCAGCCAGGACCACGCCGCGGTCGCTCGAATCCACCGAGACCAACTTCGGGCCGGTCGATGCCGCGTTGGTGAAGTCGATCCCAGTTTCGGCCGCGCGCAACGAGGTGACAGTCACCGTCGCGAACGAATCGGTGTCCGCGTAGACAGCCTTGGCGTTCGACAGCGCAATACGAAGACTGGTCTGGGCATCGCGATCGCTCGCGCGTGTCTTGGCCCCGAGGAAGGCGGGGATCCCGATCGCGATGAGCACCGCGAGGACCAACACGACGGTCGTGACCTCGATCAAGCTCGTGCCGACCTGGGAACGCGAGGAATCGGCAGACGCCCAACGGTGCGACATGCCCTTGCTTCGGTCCGCGACGGGTCCACCTTGAGCAGACGCCGTTGGGATGCGCCCGAGAGCGGACCGATTCGCACCGAACCGCCGAATAGCCTCCGCCCCATGGACCTCACCCCCACCGAGGGCGAGCGCGAACTCCGCGAGGAATGCCGGTCGTGGCTGCGCGCCAACCTGCCGTGGGAGTACGGCCGAGGGCTCCCACCCCGCTTCGACGATCTGGCCGACGAAGTCGCGTTCGGACGCGACTGGCAGGCCCGACTCGCGGGGGGCCGGTGGGTCGGCGTGGCCTGGCCGAGCGAGTTCGGGGGCCGCGACGCCGGACCGATCGGGCACTACATCGTCACCGAGGAACTCGCCCGGGCGCGCGCACCGGAGTTGGTCGGTCGCATCGGCGTGAACCTGGTCGGCCCGACGATCCTCGCCCACGGCACCGACGCTCAGCGCACCCGATGGCTGCCCCAGATCCTCTCCGCGACCGAAATCTGGTGCCAGCTGTTCAGCGAACCGGGCGCGGGGAGCGACCTGAGTTCGCTCACGACCACTGCGAAACCGGTCGAGGGCGGGTGGTGCCTCAACGGACAGAAGGTCTGGACGAGCTACGCCCAGTTCGCCGACTGGGGCGTGTGCCTGGCGCGTACGGATCCCGACGTCCGGCCGCAACTCGGAATCTCGTATCTCGTGATCGACATGCGGAGTCCCGGGGTCGAGGTGCGTCCACTGCGACAGATCACCGACGAGTCCGAGTTCAACGAGGTGTTCTTCGACGACGTGTTCGTGCCGGCGGACCGGATCATCGGATCCGAGCACGAAGGTTGGCGGATCGCCAACTCGACCCTCACGCACGAACGCGGCGTCAACCCGCGCCAACTCGTGATCCACACCCAACTGCTCGACGAGCTCCTGACCCTCGCGCACGACAACGGCGCATGGGACGACCCTCGGATCGAACCCCGTCTCGCCGAAGCGTTCGTCGAACTCCAACTGTTCCGGTTGCACAACTGGCGTTCGGTGTCGCGTACGGCGAAGGGCGAGGAGCCGGGACCGGTCGGGAGCATCAACAAACTGTGGTGGTCGGAGATGAGCAAGCGACTCCACGACACCGTGATGACCGTCCTTGGTCCGTCGGCTCCTCTGTGGGGCGACGCCACCGAGAATCCGGGCGACGGTCGCTGGCAACGCTCCTGGCTCTACTACCAGGCGAGTTCGATCTGGGCCGGTACGAACGAGATCCAACGCAACGTGATCGGTGAGCGCACGCTCGGGCTCCCGCGAGAACCGAAACCCACGAAGTGATCGTGATCCGGCACCGTCGGTCCGAAGGTTAGATTCGCCGCCCCGGGGGGTTGATCCGATGCAGTTCGAGACCATTCTGTACGAGACGACGGCGTGCGAGAGCGGCGGCGCGAT
This sequence comes from Acidimicrobiia bacterium, assembly GCA_040003875.1. Taxonomy (GTDB): domain Bacteria; phylum Actinomycetota; class Acidimicrobiia; order IMCC26256; family JAENVU01; genus JAENVU01. Next base: position 3,063 of record JBDUBS010000363.1, read on the forward strand.
CGCGACCGTCACCCTCGACCGGCCGCACGCGGCGAACGCTCAGAACGCCCAGCTCATCACCGAGCTCGATGCGGCGTTCGACGCCGCCGAAGCCGACGACGAAGTCCGGGTCGTCATCGTCGCCGCGGAAGGCAAGCACTTCTCCGCCGGACACGACCTCAAGGAGATCCTCGCCGGCGAGGAGTATTGGGCCGCGCGTCGAGCCACCCCCGAGGGCAAGCTCGAACACGAGCAGGTCATGTACTGGGACAAACTCGTCCGGATCCGCGATTTCCCCAAGGTCACGATCGCCGCGGTCCAGGGCACGTGCTCCGCCGCGGGTCTCATGCTCGCGGCGATGTGCGACCTGATCGTGGCGGCGGACGACGCCAGGTTCTCCAACCCGGTCGCCCGCATGAGCGGTGTCGGCGTCGAACTCCTGATCGAGCCGTGGGAACTCGGACCGCGACTGGCCAAGGAGTTCCTCCTCTGCGCCTCGGTCCTCGACGCCGAGGCCGCGCACCGCGCCGGCCTCGTCGACCGGGTCGTGGCCCGGGCCGCGCTCGGCGATGCGGCCAGGGAGATGGCCGAACAGGTGGCGCTCGTACCGCCGATCACCGCGCGCGCGATCAAGGACACGATCAACCACACCGTCGACGCGATGGGCCAGCGCGAATCGTGGCGGTACCACTTCATGGTCCATCAGTTCGTGAGCAACTCCGACGAGGCCCTCGCGCGCACCGCGGCCCGGCGCGCCGGCGGAATGGACGCGGTCCGGGCCGAACAGGACGGCACGTGAGCCACTCCGGACCGCTCGCCGGCTTGCGGGTGCTCGATCTCGGGACTCGGATCGCGGCGCCGTTCTGCGCCGGCCTCCTCGGCGAACAGGGAGCCGAGGTCATCAAGATCGAACAGCCCGGGACCGGCGACTTCATGCGCCAGATCGGACCGTTCACCGACGACGGGTACTCCCTCTTCTGGGCGGTCGAGGGTCGCGGTCGCCGGAGCGTCACCCTCGACCTGCGCCAATCCGAAGGCCAGGCGGTCTACCGGTCCTTGGCCGCCACCGCCGATGTCGTCGTCGAGAACTTCCGTCCCGGAACCCTCGAGCGCTGGCACATCGCCCCGGGTGACCTCGACCCGCGGCTGGTCTCGGTGCGGATCTCGACCTTCGGTCAGGACGGCCCGCTCGCCACCCGACCGGGCCTGGATCGGGTCGGGATCGGTTACGGGGGGCTCCTGCACCTCACCGGCTACCCCGACCGGCCACCGGTGCGCGTCGGCGTGACCATCTCCGACTACCTCACCGGTGTGTTCGCCGCGCAAGCGGCCACCGCCGCGCTGTACGCGCGGGACGCGCGTGGCGGCACCGGTGCGGTGGTCGACGCGGCGCTGTACGGATCGGTGTTGCGGATCCTGGAGTGGACCGTCGCGGGCTACGACCGACTCGGCATCGTGCGGTCGCGCGAGGGCAACCGCCTCGCCAACAGCGCGCCACTCGACAACTACCCCACCGCCGACGACAAGTTCGTCTGCGTCGTCGCCGGCTCGGACGCGAACTTCTCCCGCCTCTGTGCCGCGATGGGGCGGCCCGACCTGCTGGCCGACACCCGGTTCACCAAGTTGGTCGACCGCGCCGAACACGGCGATGTGATCAACGGCATCGTGGCCGACTGGACGCGAACGCTCTCCGCCGCCGCGGTCGAGGCCGCCTGCGTCGCCCACGACGTGCCCGTCGCCACCGCGTACACCGCAGTCGACATGTTCGCCGACGCGCAGTTCGCCGCCCGAGGCGACCTGGTCTCGGTCGACGACCCTGTGATCGGTCCGGTCCGCCAACAAGCGCCGTACCCGCGGTTCGTGGGATCGCCGGTCGCGGTTCCCACCGGGGCGCCCGAACTCGGTGCGGACACCGATGCCGTCCTGTCCGACCTCGGCCTGGACGCCGACGCGATCGGTGCGTTGCGCACCGGCGGGGTCATCGGATGAGCGAAGTGAAACCCAGCTTCTGGCAGAGCTACGTGATCAACGAAGCGTGGCGGGTCCGGCCCGGTCCGCAGGACCAGGAGGACAAGAGGTGACGACGACTCGACCCGTGGTCGAGGGCGTCTTCACCGGCGACCCGCCTGCGCTCCTGGGAGCCCGGTGCACCACCTGCTCCCACCATCACTTCCCTCGCCTCGACCAGTGTCCCTACTGCGGTCACGACACGGTGGTCCGGGTCGATCTGACCGGGCCCGGCACGCTCTGGGGGTGGACGACGGTGGAGAACGCCCCACCGGGATACCTGGGCACGGTCCCGTACGGCTTCGGGGTCGTGGAGTTGCCCGAGGGACTGCGGGTGATCACGCGCCTCGCCGTCCCGACCATCGACTGGACGTTCGGCCAACCAATGCGACTCCGGATCGTGGAGTTGGGCGTGGGCGACGACGGCGAGCCGGTGACCACATGGGAGTTCGCACCGTGACCGAGGTCGAGATCGCCGGCATCGGGATGCACCCGTTCGGCCGCTTCGAAGGGGTGAGCGTGACCGACATGGGCGTCACCGCGGTCCGCGCCGCCTTGACGGATGCCGGGATCGGGGTGGGTGACCGACCGGGATTCCAGGCCGCGTTCTGTGGCACCGCCTACTCGGGCGTGGCCGCGGGTCACAAGGTCCTCGGCGCCCTGGCCCGGACCGGGATGCCGATCGTCGACGTCGAGGCCGGTTGCGCGAGCGGCGGCGCGGCGCTCGGTCTCGCCGCTGCCGCGATCCGCGCGGGCCAATACGACACCGTGTTGGTCTTCGGGATGGA
>JBDUBS010000238.1:0-1756 GCA_040003875.1 Acidimicrobiia bacterium
TCGAGTTCCGGGCAGTGCCACGCCACGGCGGTGCGCAGCACTCGGGCTACGTCGGCGCGGTCGGCCGTCGGCGGCTGCGCGAGCACGTCGTGGAGGAGCCACCAGAAGGCTGCATAGGGGCTCGTTGCTTCGTAGGGATCGCACATCACCGTGAGCTGCGGGAGATCCCGACCGCGTGCCCGGAGCTCTTCGGTGAGTCGGCTCTTGCCCATCCCGGCCGCACCAACGAGCTCGATCGCCCGCCCGGCGCCGGCGCGGACCGCGTCGAGGTATTCGTCGAAGACGGCGAGCTCGGTGTCGCGTCCGACGAGCGGGAGGGTGATCGCGGTTCGAGCCTCGCGGCGATGGGTCGACCCGAGGGTCGATGCCACGACCGGCGCGCGCTTGCCCTTGACCATAAAGGGTTCGAGTGGTGTGGTGAAGAACTGGGTACGCGCCGGGTTGAGCATCTCCGGGCTGACGACGATCTCGCCTGGCGCGGCCTTGGCCATGAGGCGCGCGGTGAGGTTCACGGTGTCGCCCATCACGGTGAATGTCCGACGGTACGGGGGTCCGACCTCTCCCGCGAAGACCGGACCGCGGTGGACCCCGATGCGCAGGGGTAGCGCGAGCTCGGTGTCTGCGATCCGGCGCACGGCTCCGAGCAGGGCGTCGACGTCCTGGCCGGTCGAGACCGGTACGCCGGACGCCAGGATGATCTTCCCGCCGTCGTGGTCGACGTCGGAGGCGAGGAAGGTGACGCCGGCCCGGTCGACCTCGGTCTGGACGGTCGTGATCAGTTCGTGGAGCGCGCGGGCGACGGCGCCCGGGCCGTGGTTGGCCATGAGTTCGTCGGTACCGTCGAAGTGGCAGAAGGCGATGCACACGATGCGATGTTCCGGATCACCGCCGCCGTCGGTGATGTGGGTCCGGATCGCGGCGGGGAGGAAGACGTTGAGGTCGAGGTGTTCGGCGTCGCGGACTCTCGGCGCCGGGTCCTCCGGAATGCGGACCGCGATCCGGCGGAGCCGATGGCCGGGTCCCAACGGTGGCCCGACGAGCCTGGGATCGAGCGCCGCCACCGTCGCTGCGCTGGCCACCAGCTGCCCCGCGCTGGCCGCGCCCTCCATCGCGACCACGGTGCTCACATCCTCGCCCGCGAGGATCAGCTCACGGTGCGATGTCCCGACCAGGAAGCATCCGAAGGTGCCCGAGTGCACGCCGCCCGACATGCGGAGCTTGACGTGTCCGGCACTGGTATCGATCTCGCCGACGTGACCGAGCCGCTCCTGCATCGCGATCCCGGACGTCGCGGCGCGCGTGGCGTGATCGGGACCGGTGAACAGGATGAGCAGCGCGTCGCCACCGAACTTCAGCAGGCTGCCACCGGCGGCGTACGCGAGCGCGAGCAAGGCACCGAAACAGGCCTCGACCGCGTCGGTGACTTCTTCCGCTCCCAGACGACCGTGGCGCGCGAGTCGTTCGGACATCTTGGTGAAACCCGAGATGTCGACGAAGAGCAGCGAACCGTCGATCAGTTGCCAGGGGCGCTCGTCGCGTCCGCGTGCCCACTCGATCGTGAGGCGCGGGAGAAACGGAAGGAGGGATCGGGAGTCGGGTCGGCTGACGACCATCGCGTCTCGGTGGCCGGTCAGGCGCAGTGGAGCACGCGGCAGGCCGCGTCGCGTCGCACTCGGAGTTCGTGATCCATCGGTGAAGGCTAGGACCATTGCGGCCGACCCGTCAGGTCGGCCGGGGCCTCGTCAGCGGTCCGTCA
>JBDUBS010000221.1:0-5815 GCA_040003875.1 Acidimicrobiia bacterium
CGATGATCGGACCGAACCGGAGGTCGCTCTCGTGCACGCTCACCCCCAACGACCCTCCGACGGTGAAGAAGGGGTAGGCCTGCATGATCTGGACCGAGAGGCCGTGCGGCGCGACGAACCGTTGGATCTGATCCCAGGTCGTGCCGCTCTGCACCACGATCGTCTTGGCCACCGGATCGAAACTCAAGATCTCGTTGAAGTCGGTGATGTCGATCACTACCGCGCCCTCGAAGAAGGTGTGACCGCCTTGGCTGTGGCGTTTGCCCGCGATCGAGATCTGGTGGCCGTTGCGGGCCGCCTCGGCGACCACGTTGCACAGGTCTGCCTCGGTCGGGGGGAACGCCGACCACGGCCAGCGCAGGTGCTGCTTGCCGAGGACTTCTCTGGCTGCGGTCTCGTTGAGTCGGCTGAAGTCGTTGATGAGCGTGGTGCCGTCGGGCATCTCGGGCGTGGCGTTGTAGGGCTGGATCACCTCGGGATGCGCCAGCTTGTTCCGCTGGTCACCGAAGAACTGGTCGAAGTTGTCGGGGGTGATGCCGAGCGGGTCGAGCTGGAGCCATGCCGCCGGGCTCGGCGCCCAGAGCGGGCCCGCCGACACGGTGGCGTCGGTGCGGAAGAAGACCAGCGTGTCGGCCATCATCGGATCGGTGAGGATCTCGAGCTTCACCTCGGGCTTGTTGGCGCGGAGCCACGCCACTGCGGTGTCGAAGCCCGCGCTGAACGGCTCCGAACTCGGGAAGGACGATCGGTAGATCTCGACCACCGACGTCGCGGTCTGGAGCTGCGCCAGGAACGCGGCGGCGGGATCGGTCGGAGCGGTCATCGGTCGTCCTTGGTCGGCAGTGCCGGATCGTTGTGGAGTGCACCGAGGGACTCGGCCTCTTCGCGGTAGGCGGTCATACCCAGCGCGGTGGTCGCCGCGATGGCGTCGGTGGCGTAACGGGTTGCCGCGTCGATGTCGCCCGCGCGGCGGTATGCCTTGGCCGCAGCGAGGTTGACCATTGCCGTCGACCGGATACTCCCGGCCGCGAGGCAGTCGGTGCGCAGTCGCTCGATGCTCGTGGCGAGATCGGTACCGGTCTGCCCATCCGTCTGGAGCAGCACACAGGCCGCGAAGTCCTCGCCGATGCGGTCGCCGACCTCACCTCGCTCCAGCGCCGCGCGTGCCATCGACGCCGCTTCCTCGTCGTTCCCCTCGCGTGCCAGCGCATCGGCAAGCAGTGCGCGGGTGAGGCCCAGCGCCAGTTTGGCTTCGGACTCCTCGTGCGCCTTCAGGCCGCGCCGCAACGCCTCGAGGCCTTCCTGGGGTGCGCCGAGTCGGAAGGTGGCGTACCCGTGGAGCACCGTGGCCATCACCTCCACGTAGGGCGACACCGACGCGTCGGGCAGGGCGGCGATCGCCTCGATGTCGGCACACACTTCGGCCCAGTCCCCTCGGAGCGTTCGGGCGATCGCCGAGACGATGAGCAACGACGCCCCGGTCGAGTACTCGCCGACGCGGTTGATGTGGGCGAGCGCTTCGTCGACGGCCCGGACCGGCGGTGTGAACTCGCCCCGATCGGCATCGATCAGTGTCTGTTGCGCGAGCGCGTAGCAATACAGGCCGAGCTCCACATCGCCCGGGCCGAGTTCGCCCACCTGTTCCCCGCGTCCGCGGAGTCCTTCGACCAGCAGCTGCTCGGCCTCGTCGTGGCGGCGCTGGATGATGAGCACCTGACCGAGATGACACCGCAACAGCGCCGCGGTGTCGTCCTGGCCCGCCTGTTCTACGAGGGCGAGGAGGACCCGGGTGCCTTCCTCGGAGGCGCGTTGGTTGCCCACCGAGTACTGGATCCAGTTGATCCAGTAGTTGGCGAGGAGCGCCACCTCGTAGTTCGCGTCCGCCATCGTCTCTTCCTGTACAGATTGGAGGAGTTCGATCTGGCTCACCGAGGGCAGGAAGATGCACGCCGCCGCCCACCGCAACGCGAGGGTGCCGCGGCGGGCCCGGAGCTCCGCGGTCTGTTCGAGCTTGAAGGTCTCGTTCATGGCGGCTTGGATCTGCTGGCGGGCCTCGGCGAGCGCGCGTCGCGCCGCCGCTTTCTCACCGGCCAGATCGAAGTAGTCGAGCGCCTTCGCACTGTTGCCCGCCCGTTGGTAGTGGTACGCGAGGGATTCCACCTTGCGGAGTTGCTCGATGTCGGCCGGACTCTGGGACGCTTCGACGATCGACGCGATTCGTCCGTGGGCGGCCTTGCGCTCGCGTACCAACAGCGTCTCGTAGGTCACTTCCTGGGTGATCATGTGACGGAACCGGAATCGGGCGCCGTCGGCGCCGGCCATCGCTTCGATGAATCCGAGCCGGTCGAGTTGGTCCAGCTGTTCGAGGAGTTCGACGCGCCCCTTGGCGTCGGCCAGCCGGGCCAGGACGTCACCGCTGAACTCCCGGCCGACGACCGACGCAATGCGCAGGAGATCTCGCAGCGTCGGATCGAGCGAGTCGACGCGGCTGAGGACGACGGCCTGGACCGTCTCCGGGATGAGCAGCGCCTCGATGTCGTCGGCGATCTGCAACCGATCGGCGACGACCTCCGCTTGCTCCTGGAGCGCCCGACAAACCTCCTCGACGAAGAACGGATTCCCGAGTGTCCGCTCGTAGATCATGTTCGCCAACTCGGGCTGTACTCCGGCGGCGCCGAAGTAGCCCGCGATCATGTCCTGGGTCGCGTCCCGCTGCAGCGGGAGCAGGTTCAGCTTCTCGACCGCGCCATCCCCGCCCATCGGCGCGGTCTCCGGCCGCTGGGTGACCAGGACGAGGATGCGCATGCCGTCGAGCGCGCGTCTGAGGGCGAGCAGCGTGGCGCTCGACGCCTCATCGGCCCAGTGCCAGTCGTCGAGTTGGACGACCGTCGGCACGCGGCGGGCCGACGCCAGGACGAGGGCGACGATCGCGTCCTGGAGGATGAGCGGTAGGGCATCTCCCCGCCACTCGCCCGGAAGCTCGTCGACGGCGATCGTCGAGAGCAGGTGGAGATATGCCGGGACGAAACGATCGAGATCGTGATCGAGATCGTGGACGCGATCGGGGACCGTCGCGCGTGTGGTCTCCACGTCGTTGTTCACGCCGAGGGCCAGGGCTTCCCGGACCACTTGGATGAACGGCAGATACGACGTCATCGAGCCGTACGCCTGGCATCGGCCCTTGAACAGCGAGAAGTCGCGGCCGCTGCTTCGCTGTCGTTGCACGAACTCGAAGCACAGGCGACTCTTCCCCGCGCCGGCATCGGACTCGACCACGACCGTCTGGCCTTCGGACCGGGTGGTCCGGTCGAGCGCCCCGGCGAGGCGGCTCAGCTCCTCGCCGCGTCCGGCCAATGGGGTGAGGCCCCGCTCCTTGGCGACGTCGAAGCGGCTCACGTGCGTACGGGGCCGCAGGACGCGGAACGCAGGGAGTGGATCGGCCTTGCCGCGCACCTGATGGACGCCGGCGTCCTCGATCTCGAAGAAGGGCTCGACGGCCGCCAAGGTGGGCGCGCCGATGACCACCTCACCTCGTCCGGCCACGCCCAGGAGGCGCGCGGCGGTGTTGATGGCGTCGCCCGTCAGTTCGTAGACGCCACTGCGGCTGTCGCTGAACTCTGCGATGACGAGACCGGCATGGATGCCGGAGTGCATCGTGAGTGGAACCGTCAAGGGCTGGGGGAAGTCGCGGTTCAACTCGTCCACTCGCTCGTGCAGTGCCAACGCGGCGGACACCGCCCGCCGGGGGTCGTCGTCCCGCATCGAGGGCAACCCGAACAGGGACACGATCTCGTCACCGATGAACTGGTTGACGATGCCGCCGAACGACTCGATGATCGCGGTTCCGTCCCGTTTGATCGTTCCCATGATCTGCGCGATGTCTTCGGGGTCCAGCCGCTCGCCCATCGCGGTGTAACCCGAGAGATCCGAGATCACGATGGTGACGATTCGCCGTTGTCCCTCGAGTCGAGTGTCCGAATCGGCGGCGTCGGCCGGACCCGATTCCACCCGGCTCAGGGATTCCAGGCGGGTTCCACATCCGGCGCAGAAGGGATGGTCGATCGGGGAACGGCGCCCGCATTCGTGGCAGAGGAACTCGAGGCTGGAGGCGCACTTCGGACAACGATCGACGGGCGTTTCGAGTACGCGGGAACACTCGGGGCACTCCATGAGTTCGAGAGTCCTCCCTGTCCTGCCGCGACGCTGCCCTTCTTCGGCGCGGAGGTTATCGCCGCGCCCGGATGCCCGCCCCGGGTGGCGGTGGCGCGCCGACCGGTGTGCGGCGCCTCGTGACCTCGCGAGGCTGGACAGGGTTCGCGGCGAACCCACTATCGTCCGCCGACAGCGTCTACGGATACACCGATTTCGATCGGCGAGACGCGGTGGCAGACACAGTCGAACGGGGGCGATGGCAGTGGCAGGTACGGTGCGTTCAACGACGGTGAATCGCGTCACTGAGATGACGCATCTGGTCGGGATCAAACAGGGACTCACCGCGCAGCTCACGGGGTTCGACAAGAACACCGGGCCGATCTACAACCCGCTCGCACCACCGGTCCGCTACGTCGACAACCTGCGCTCCGCCTTTCTGATCGTCGAGAGTGTCGCGTCCACGGGGACCTGGATCATCCTCAACGACATCGCCACCATCCACTTTGCGCGGTGGGTGATTCTCCCCGGCGATCAGCAGCTGCTCTTCACGTCGAACTTCGACGGGAGCTGGGAGCAGTACATCCACGACTTCGTGACCATCGCGAACAGCGGGAAGCCGTCCAAGGACAACGCCAGCGGCACGAAGTGGATGGACCTCATCTGGGGCAACTGCGAGGCGTACACGGGCACCGACGACCTCGCGCAGTTCCTCGAATGGATCCAGAGCCTCATGATCGAGACCACGCTGTTCTTCCCGACGATCTCCGACGTCACCGTGCGGGACATCTCGTGGCTGCGCCAGTTCCGGAGGATCTTCGGCGAGTTCGACGAGACCGCGCTCGGAGTCGATCGGACGCAGTGGCCACCCGGACTGCTCGCGGCGTACGACCAGATGAAGCGCGACATCAACCGGATCGATGTGACCGATGCCTGAGCCGACTGCGCCTTCGGTACCCCTGGCCGAGATTCAGGCCGGGGTGTTCGATCCGCTGATCCTGCCCAACGAGGTTCACCTGTTCGTCCAGGTCACGGACGCGGTCGGGGCCCGGACCTTCCTTGGTTCGATCGTCGGCGAGGTGACGACCGAAGCGCAGGCCGCCACTGCGGATCCCACCGTGCCGCAGCTGCGACTCAGTGTCGGATTCACCTGGGCCGGTCTCGGTGCGCTCGGGTTGGACCCGGCGGTGCTCGGTTCGTTCCCCGAGGAGTTCCGCGACGGTATGGCGGCGCGCTACCGGACTCTCGGTGACAACGGCAGCAGCGAACCGACGAAATGGCAATGGCCCTTCGGTGCTCCCACGCTGCACCTCTGGCTCCTGGTGCAGGGCAGTACCGCGGCGGCCGTCGCCGGGAGGGTCGACGACCTGTCCGCCCGCATCGCGGCATGCGACGGCCTGGCCGTGATCGGGACGCAGGACGGCGCGCAGTTCGGCGCGGAGCGGGCGCCAGCCAAGGAACATTTCGGCTTCAACGACAACCTCAGCCAGCCGGGCGTCGCGGGCGTCGGCCAGCCGGTGTACGACGGTCAGGGAACGCTGCAGCCCGACGGGACCTGGGCCCCGATTCCGGTCGGGTGTTTCCTGCTCGGATACGAGAACGGTTTCGGCAACGTGGAGACGCGGCCGTCGGATCCGCGCCTGCGTCAGAACGGCACCTACATGGT
>JBDUBS010000396.1:0-1753 GCA_040003875.1 Acidimicrobiia bacterium
ACCCCGCATGCCCTCGTGACCCATCGATATGCCGTCGCTCACGGCGATGGTGACGAACTCGAGCGGGAATCCACCCGCGTCGCGCACACCCTCCTTCGCCCGTTTCGCGAGCCGGTCGAGGGGGAGGTTGCACGGGGTGACCTCGTTCCAGCTCGAGGCGACACCGACCTGGGACTTCCCCCAGTCGCTGTCGGTCATCCCGATCGCACGCAGCATCGCTCGGGCGGGCGCGCGCTCCATGCCGTCGGTCACTTCGTGGCTGCGGGGTTTCATGTCACTCATGAGGGCCAGCGTACGCGAGCGGGCCGGGCCGAACCGTTTCGATTCACTACCGTGCCACCAGTGAAAGTCGACGCGCCCCTGGTGGCGGCCACCCTGCACGACGTCCCGGCGGTGGCCGGACGCGTCGAGGCCGACGGGTTCGACGGCCTCTACACCTTCGAGGGTCCGCACGATCCGTTCCTCCCGCTGATGCTCGCCGCTGAACACACCCGGCGGGTCGACGTCATGACCGCGGTGGCGATCGCCCTCGCCCGCAACCCGATGACGGTGGCGCAACTGGCGTGGGACCTCAACGTCGCGTCGGGCGGCCGGGCGATCGTCGGCCTCGGTTCGCAGATCAAGCCTCACATCGAGCGCCGGTTCGCGATGTCCTGGACTGCCCCCGCGGCCCGCATGGGCGAGTTCGTCGACGCCGTGCGCGCCATCTTCGAATGCTGGGAGCACGGCACGTCGCTGCAGTTCGAGGGCGAGCACTATCGACACACCCTGATGACACCGTTCTTCACGCCGGAACCTTCGCCACACGGCTCGCCTCGCATCTTCCTCGCGGGCGTGGGACCGGAGATGACGCGGCGTGCCGGTGCCGCCGCCGACGGGTTCTTCGCACATCCGTTCAGCACGCCCGACTACCTCCGATCGGTCACGCTGCCGGCGCTGCGCTCCGGAGTTCGCGGCGCGACACCCGAGTTCGAGATCGCGTGGCCGGTGATGATCGCCACGGGCGCGGACGATGCTTCCCGTGATGCAGCCGAGGTGGCGACCCGCGGGCAGATCGCGTTCTACGCCTCGACGTCCGCGTACCGACCTGTACTCGACCATCACGGCTGCGGCGACCTCCAGCCGGAGTTCAACCGGCTCAGCAAGCTCGGTGAGTGGGAACCGATGGTGGCGCTCGTCGACGACGACCTCCTCGACCTCATCGCGATCCGGGGCACACCAGCCGAGTGCGGCCGGGAGTTGGCGCGCCGGACCGTCGGGCTGGTCGACCGCGCCGCGGTCAACGCGCCCTACACCGCGGACCCCGTCGTCTCCGCCCAGGTGCTCAAGGAATTCCGCCGCGGTGCCGAGGACTCCGGAGCCACGGCCTCGGGAGCGCCATGAACCATCGCATCGCCACCGCGGAGGGCCTCATCGAGCCTTCGGGCGGCGCGAGCCCAACCGTGCCAGGGCCGGTGCGTGTCTTCGGCGACATCGTGGTGGCCGGGAGTCGACGGGTGCTGTGGCACGGGGAGCGGGGCTGGTCCGAGATCGGCACCGCGGGCGGTGTGCTCTGCGCAGTCGACGCGCCCGGCGGGATCATCGTCGGGACCGAGGGTGCCCACCTCCTCCGCCACACCCCGGACGGACTCGAACCGGTTCGCGGATTCGAGACCGTCGCCGGCCGGGACGAGTGGTACACGCCGTGGGGCGGGCCCCCGGAAGTCCGTTCGCTGGCCTGCACCCCCGACAACGTGCTCTTCGCCAATGTGCA
>JBDUBS010000352.1:0-1751 GCA_040003875.1 Acidimicrobiia bacterium
CGCGCTCTCCATCGGCGGCAACCACCTGATCCACGCGCTGCGCCGCAACGTCAACTTCACGATCCTGCTGTTCAACAACCAGATCTACGGACTCACCAAGGGCCAGTACTCGCCGACCTCCGAGGTGGGCAAGGTCACCAAGAGTTCGCCGTTCGGATCGCTCGACTACCCGTTCAACCCCATCTCGGTGGCGATCGGCGCGGAGGCGAGCTTCGTGGCCCGCACCCACGACCTCGACCGCAAACACATGCAGGAGGTGTTCCGACGCGCGCACGAGCACAAAGGCGCGGCGTTCGTGGAGATCTACCAGAACTGCAACGTGTTCAACGACGGCGCGTTCGAGCACATCACGAGCAAGGACAAGCGTCCCGACATGTTGGTGAACCTGCGCCACGGTGAGCCGATCCGCTTTGGTGCAGAGCAGCAGTACGGGGTCCGGCTGAACGAGTACGGCGAGGCTCAGGTGGTCACGGTCGCCGACGTGGGCGAAGGCGCTCTCCTCGTGCACGACGAGACCCGCCACGACCCGACCGTCGCGTTCGCGTTGTCGCGGTTGGCCGAGACGCCGACCAGCCCCACACCCATGGGTGTGCTCCGAGCGGTGCAGCGGCCGACCTACGAAGCCGAGGTCCAGACCCAGCTCGGCGCCGCGCAGGCCACCCGCGGTCCCGGCGACCTTCGTGCGCTGCTCGAATCGGGCGGCGTGTGGGACGTGACTGCGTAACCAACTCCGATCGGCCGGGGCCCGGGGAACCACGCGACCCTCGGTCATACTCTGCGGATGGACCCGAACGAACGCACCGCGCCCGCCGCTTGCGTCGTGATCCCGTGTTACAACGAGGCCGGCCGGCTCGATCGGGCCGCGCTGCTCGAACTCGCGGACGACGACGCCGTCGAGCTGCTGTTCGTCGACGACGGTTCGACCGACACGACCGGGTCGATGCTCGCAGAGCTCGCGGCGAGCAGTTCGAGTATCTCGGTGCTCACCCTGCGCGCCAACGCCGGGAAGGCGGAAGCCGTACGCCAGGGGATGGCGGCCGCGCTGACCCGGGGTACGGAGCTCGTCGCCTATTACGACGCCGACCTCGCGACCCCACCCGACGAGTTGTTGCGGCTGGTCGGGGTCCTGGCCGCGTCGCCGTGGTTGCAGTGCGTGATGGGGTCGCGGGTGGCGTTGCTCGGCACCGCGATCGACCGTCGGGCCTTCCGGCATTACGTAGGTCGGGTCTTCGCCTCGGCGGCTTCGGTGGCCCTCGGGATCACGGTGTACGACACGCAGTGCGGGGCCAAGGTGTTCCGCGCCGGCCCGGCCCTCACCGCGGCAACCGCGCGGCCGTTCACCTCGGGCTGGGCCTTCGACGTCGAACTGCTCGACCGCCTGCTCCGGGGCTCGGACACGGTGGCGCCGATGCCGCTCGACGAGTTGGTCGAAGCACCGCTGCGTTCATGGAACGACGTGCCCGGTTCGCAGGTGCACCTCGGAGGCGCCGCCCTCGCCCTCGCGAGCGTCGGCAAGATCGGCGTCGCGCGCTGGCGCCGCACTCGCGCGCGCTGAGGGCGCGCGTCGCGTTCAGTCGTCGTCGAGGCTGCGGAACACGAGACCGGTGCGCGGCTTCGGCGCGAAGAACGTCGTCTTCTGGGGCATCCGGACCCGGGCTTTGGCGGCAGCACGGATCTGTTCGACCGTCACCGGCGCCAGCAGGATCGCGGCGTCGATCTCGCCCGCCGCGACCATCGTCGCGATGGCCGAA
>JBDUBS010000633.1:0-5807 GCA_040003875.1 Acidimicrobiia bacterium
GTCGCCCAACACCCTCGTGACCAGACCGGTGTCCAGCGGACCCCCGCCCGATGCCTGGAAACTCACCAGCGAGCCCGCCATACCGAGCGCACCGACCATCGTCGCCGCCACCGTGGTGGCCTGCTGGAGGTCGGATCCCGGACCGGTGCCCGACTCGCCGAACCACAGTTCCTCGGCGACCATGCCCCCGAACGCGATCTGGATCTGGGAGAGCAACTCGGTGCGGTTCCGCAAGAACCGCTCCTCGGTGTCGGAGTGCGCGAGCAGCCCGAGCGACCCGCGGCGGCGGACGATCGACAACACCTCGAGTTTGCGACCGATGCCCATGAGGTGCGCGACCACGGCGTGCCCGGCCTCGTGGGTGGCGATGATGCGCTGCTCTTCGACCGTGTACTCGATCGGGTTCGCGAGCCCCACTTCCTCGGTGAGCTTCGCCTTCTGGATGTCGTCCCACTCCATTGCGTCACGGCCGTCGCGGAGCGACCACACGAGCGCCTCGTCGAAGAGGTGCTCGATCATCACCGGTGAGTAGCCGAGGGTGACCGCGGCAAGCTGGTCGCGGCGCTCCTCCTTGTCGAGTTCGGGGACGTGGGCCTTCTTGTCGAGGTAATGGTCGATGATCTCGCGTCGACCCGACCGCGACGGCAGGTCGAAGTGGATCGAACGGTCGAACCGGCCCGGTCGCAGGAGCGCGGGGTCGAGCGCGGACGCCCGGTTGGTGGCACCGATCACCAGGATGTTGGACGACGCCGGTGGGCGCTTCTTGATCTCCCATCGGGCGGGCAGGAACCGGTTCGTCTTGCTGACGCACCAGCCGCGGAACTTCTCCCCCGGTGTCGGTTCGTCGAACGACTGGAGCTGGATCAACAACTCGTTGATCACGCCCGCGAAGCCCTCGCCGAGCCCGCGGTTCACCGTGCGGACGTCGTGGCGTGCCTCGGGGTCCTTCATGCCGGCGCGGGCCACCGCGATCGCGTCGATCTCCTCGATGAAGCCGATCGCGCCACCCTCGCGTCGGGCCGCCTTGCGGAGGCCCTTGAAGAACCTCGCGATCTTGCGGTTGGTCTGCCCGAAGTACGGCGACTGGATCGAACTCGCGGCGACGAAATGGAACGGCACCCCGGCCTCACGGGCCATGGCCTTGGCCATGTACGTCTTGCCGGTTCCCGGCGGGCCCTCGAACAGGATCGCTCGCCGCGGGTTACCACCCATCTTGTCGTGGAAGGTCTTGTACGCAAGGAACAGGTTGAGGGTCTTGATGACCTCGTCCTTCACCATCCCGAGACCCACCACATCGTCGAGCCGCACCGGGATCTCGCTCGGGCGGTACACGGTGTGCGGCGACCGACCCATCAACATCATGGGCACGAGGAGCACGCCGCCGAGGATCATCACCATGAGCAATCCGGGCAGCATCTGCGACCACTCCGGCGGCAGGTTCAGCCGGGGCCAACCCCAGTGGACGGGATGGCCGCCGAAGGCCCGCGCGAGCGGGTAGTCGAGCGCGATCATCGCGACGATTGCCAACCGCAACAGGCGTTTGCGCCGGCCCGCCTCGCGCACCCGGGCAACGTCGCCCCGCGTGCTGAGGACGGTGGACCCACCGATCAGGCCTACATCCATGTGTTCCGGTTCCCTCCGCCGTACGACCAGTCGTGCCACCCTACGTGGTCATAACGGATATTTCACTCACCCATTGTGGGGAGATCGGGCCGGTCGGGACTGAAACGACGGGTTGTAGGGTCGATCGATGCGCCTCGTCGATGCCCGCTCGGGCCGATTCGAACAGGCGATCGTGGTGGTCGTCCTGCTCGCCGGGTTCGTGTTTCAGCAGGCCTGGAGCATCCCCATTGCGGCCGTGGTCGCGGGGACCGGCGCCGTCATGGGGCCAAAGTCGCCCTTCGCCCGGTTCTGGGACGCAGTGATCGCGCCCCGCCGACCCAGCCAATCGCCGTTCGAGGCGGCGATCATCGGTCAGCGCCAGACCTTCCTGCTTTTCATGGGGCTGACCATCGCGACTCTGCTGTTCCTCGCCGACGCGATCGCACTGGCGTCGATCATCGCCGCGTTCGTGGCCGTCGTCGGCGCGCTCGGTGCCACCGGGGTGGTCAATGTCTCCGCCGAGATCCAGCGCCGCGGGACGCGCGGCTCGGCCTAACCGGGCAGTTACTGGGGGACGAGGTCGGCGGGGATGTCCGCCACGCGAGGGTTGGCCCGGTCCCGGTCGGAGAGCGTCGGGGATCCGCCCGGCCAGTCGATTCCGAGTGCCGGGTCATCCCACGCCACACCGAGTTCGTCGGCGGGGTTGTAGTAGTTGTCGACGAGGTACGTGATCGTGGCATCGGTGATCGCGTAGAAGCCGTGCGCCACCCCGCGCGGGATGTACAAGCCGCGATGGGCGACGGCATCGAGCTCGACTGTGAGCGACGCTCCGCGCGTCGGCGAGGACACACGCAGGTCGTGGAGCCCGGCGAGCACCGAGCCGAACGGCACGTACCAGTAGTCGGCCTGGAACCGGTGGTAGTGCAGACCGACGACGGTGTCCGCCATCCGGTCGGCCCGGTTGCCCTGCACCATGAGCGGCGATCCCTCGGGGAGCCACTCCTGACGGAACGTCTCGGCAAAGAATCCACGCGGATCGGTCCAGAGCGTGGGCTCGACGATGACGACCCCGTCGATGACGGAGGACGGATTCACTTCGGCCATGGGTGCTACTCGCTTCCGAGAAGACGGCCGTATCGGCCCTGATAGAAGAGCAACGGTCCGGCATCGGCCGTCAACCCGAGGGCGGCGACCCGACCGACCACGATGATGTGGTCGCCGGCGTCGTGTTCGGCCTCGATCGTGCAGTCGAGATACGCGTGGACATCCTCGAGAATCGGCCCGCTGGCCCCGACGTGCCATCGGATCTGACCGAAGCGGTCGGCACCGGGCGTCGCGAACAGTTGGCAGACGTGCTCCTGATGCTCGTCGAGCACGTTGACCGTGAAGTGCCCCGCGCGTTGAATCCGCGGCCACGTACTCGAGGTCTTCGCCGGACAGAACAACACCAGCGGCGGGTCGAGCGACACCGACGAGAACGAGTTCGCAGCCAGACCGACCGGCTCGTCGCCGTCCATCGCGGTGATCACCGTGATGCCGGTCGCGAAATGACCGAGTACCGAGCGGAACGAGGCGGAATCCGGCTGGAGTACGTCGTCGTCAGGCATGGAGGCTCCGCGCGCAGGTCAGGGTCGGGGAAACCGCAGGACCATACCCTCGGCTGCCGCGACGACCTCGGCCCCGTTGAGGCCGTCGGAGGCGTGCTGCGCTCCGAGCAGCAGCTCGTCCACCTCGGCATCACCATGACTCGGATCGTGGTGGAACAGCGCCAGCTTCCGAGCGCCGGACTGTTTGGCGACGTGCACGGCGTAGTCGACGGTGCAGTGGCCCCAGTGGCGTTTCTGGGCGAACTCCTCGGGGGTGTGCTGGGCGTCGTGGATGAGCAGGTCGGCACCGTCACACAGTTCGAGCACTTCGTCGGGCACGAAATCGTCGGCATGGCCGATCCCACAGCCCTGACCGTGGTCCGACAGGTAGGCCACCGACACTCCGTGCCAATCGACGCGGTATCCGAGCGTGGGGCCGACGTGGCGGATCCACCGCGAACGGACCTTGGCGTGGCCGACCGCGAAGTCGTCGTCGCCCGCGTCGTGGAAGGTGACGCTCCCGCCGAGCTGGTCGGGCCGGATCGGGAAGTACGGCGGCCGCATCATCCCGGCGAAGACCTCTCCGAGCGGCCCCTCGTTCTGGCGGGGGCCGTAGATCTCCAGGTTCGCGTCGGGGTCGTGCATCGGCACGAAGAACGGCAGACCCTGGATGTGATCCCAGTGCAGGTGGCTCAGCAGCATCGCCGCGTGGAGACCGTCCGCGCGCTGCTCCTCGATGAGTTGGGAGCCGTAGTTCCGCAGGCCGGTGCCGAGATCGAAGACGATCGGGGCTTCGCCATCGCGTTCGAGCGCGACGCACGACGTGTTCCCGCCGTAGCGCGCGAGGTACTCACCATCGCACGGGGTCGAGCCGCGTACGCCGTGGAACGTCACTGTGAGGTCGCCCGTCACGGCGGGGGACCTTAGCCACAAATTCACCCTACGGGGAGCGGCCGTTCAGCTTTTCGACGCTTGCTCACGCGAGCACCCGCTTGCGAAAACCAGCGAGGCCGACGGCGATGAAGAGCACGGAGAACCCGATCACCGCGGGGTAGATCGCCCACAGGCTCATGTGCGGACCGGCCGTGAGCGCGGCTCGGAATCCTTCGCACATGTACACGAGCGGATTGACCAGGATCAGCTTCTGCAACCACGGGACGGTGTGCAACGACTGCCACGGGTAGTAGATGCAACCGAGCATCGTCAGGGGTAGCACGATGATGCCGAACAGCATCGGCACGGTCCGCGGTTCGAACCGGGTACCGAACGCCAGCCCCAACGCTCCGCACATGAAGCAACACAACGGCGTCAACGTGAGCAGCACCGCCCAGTCGATGGCGAGGTGCACCGGGGTGGCCGGCACGTACTTGGCGATCGGGAACACCAGGATCGCACTGACCGCGCCGTAGAGCGCGCCCGCGGTCACCTTCTCGAGCGCGACGAGGTTCACCGGCATCGGCGCCAGGACGCGGTCCTCGATCTCGCGGGTGTAGCCGAACTCCTGCACCATCGGCAGCGCGACGGACTGGATCCCCTGGAACATGATCGAGAGCCCGATCACGCCGGCGACCAGCCGGGTGGAGAACTCGGCGGCCGCAGCGCCCGACCCGCCGACGCCTTGGCCGATCTTCGGGAACACGTACGTGAACACGAACACGAGCAGGAACGGTTGCAGCAGCGTGCGCGGCAGGAACTCCTTCAGGGACTTGCGCAACACGGTGAGGTCCCGGAGGAAGAGGGCGCGGAACGCGGTGCGCGTCGAGCGTCGAGCCGCGCGCTCGAGCTCCTTCACGCTCGGGATCGTCGTGATCGAGGTGGTGGCGGTCATTCGCGGAGGTCCTTCCCGGTCAGGTTGATGAACACCGTTTCCAGCGTCGGTTCGGTGGAGGAGAGGTCCGAGACGCTGAAGCCGTGACGCTCGGCCGCGTCGACGACCCTGGGTAGCACGCCCTTGATGTCGCGCACGCCCATGCGCACGACGCCGTCGGAGTGCTCGACGGTGGTCGCGTTCGGGATCTCGGCGCGCAGCACGTTCGCGAGCTCGTCGAGATCACCGTCAGCGGTCACGGTCACCATGGCGTCGATGCCGACCGACTGCTTGAGCGCGCTCGGCGTGTCGAGTGCGAGCAGCGCGCCCCGATCGATGATCGCGAGCCGGCTGCACAGCTCGTCCGCCTCTTCCATGTAGTGCGTGGTCAGCAGGATCGTCTTGCCCGCGGCGTGCAGCTCGCCGAGGATGTCCCACAGCGCGATCCGGCTCTGCGGGTCGAGACCCGCGGTGGGCTCGTCGAGGAAAAGGATTGCGGGCTTGTGCATGATCGCTCTGGCGACCATGAGCCGTTGCGCCATGCCGCCGGAGAGCGCGAGCACCGGCGCCGACGCTCGCTCCGAGAGGCGGAACTGCTCGAGCAGGCGGGTCGCCTCGGCCTTCGACGCCTTGGCGCTCATGCCGAAGAAGCGGCCGTGGAAGTAGAGGTTCTCCCAGACGGTGAGCGAACGGTCGAGCGTGTTCGTCTGGGGTACGACGCCGATGACGAGCTTCGCCGCCGTCGGGTGCGCGACGACGTCGACCCCGCCGACGTACGCGTGGCCGCTCGTCGGGATGACCCGGGTCGTGAG